>CAZOPH010000072.1:0-3207 GCA_964581635.1 uncultured Smithella sp. | reverse complement strand
CAATGATTCCCAAAGAGGAGACCATTGAAGTGCCCAGTGTCGGCGGCCGGGAAGCACGAATGGTGTCGCGTCAGATTTTGGGCAGAATCGTGGAACCCCGTATGGATGAAATCCTCAATATGGCGCTCAAGGAAATGGTCCGTTCCGGTTATGAAGATCTCCTGGCGGCGGGACTCGTGTTGACTGGCGGTGCGGCTCTTTTGCCGGGCATCACTGAAATGGCGGAGCAGATTTTTGATATGCCGGTGCGCTGTGGTCATCCCACAGGAGTCGGCGGTTTAACCGACATTGCCAATTCACCGGCTTTTGCAGTCGGTGTCGGTTTGATTATCTACGGCAGCAAAAATTTGTCGGGCGATTCCGTCTATCGCAAGACGGGTAATGTCTTTATTGAATATTATAAAACAATTAAAAAATGGTTTTTAGAGTTTTTCTAAACAGAGAAGGGGGTGCGCATGTTTGAATTAACGGAAGTATGCATCGAAAGTTCGGCAAAAATTAAAGTAGTGGGTGCGGGCGGGGGCGGCGGCAACGCCGTCAATACTATGATTTCCTATACGCTGCGGGGCGTCGATTTTATTATCGCGAATACGGACGCCCAGGCGCTGGGGGCATCGAGCGCGCCCGTTAAAATCCAGATTGGAGCGGAAGTAACCAAGGGTCTGGGGGCAGGTTCCAATCCGGACATCGGTAAGCAATCGGCTTTGGAATCCCGCGACGAAATCCGCCGGCATCTGGAAGGCGCGGATATGATTTTTATCACGGCGGGCTTGGGCGGAGGCACCGGCACGGGCGCCGCGCCGGTTATCGCGCAGGTGGCCCGCGAGTGCGGCGCGCTGACGGTGGCCGTGGTGACCAAGCCTTTTCAGTTTGAAGGCAAAAAAAGAAATCTACAAGCCGAGGAAGGTATCACACAATTGCGTGATGTGGTCGATACCCTGATTGTGGTTCCCAATCAGCGGCTGCTCAGTTTGGGCGGAAGGGGCCTGTCGCTTCTGGACGCTTTCAAAAAAGCGGATGATATTCTTTATCAGGCTGTTAAAGGCATATCCGATCTGATTGTTGTTCCGGGGTTGATCAATCTTGATTTTGCCGATGTGAAAAACATCATGTGCAATATGGGCATGGCGCTGATGGGCACCGGCACGGCCAGCGGCGAAAATCGTGCTATTGAGGCCGCGCAACGGGCGATATCCTCGCCGCTTCTGGAAGATAACACGATTCAGGGCGCGCAGGGCATTCTGCTCAGCATCACCGGCGGACCGGATATGAGCCTGTATGAAGTCAATGAAGCCTCCTCTCTGATTCAGTCCGAAGCGCATGAAGATGCTAATATTATTTTCGGCACGGTCATCGATGAGAACATGAAGGATGAAATAAGGATTACCGTGATCGCGACCGGTTTTGAAGACGCGATGAAGAAAAAGCAGACGCCGTCCAATGTGACCCATCTGGGCGGTTTCCGGAAAGAAGATTTATCGACACCCGCTTTTATGCGCAAGGAAAAATCTCGCGACCAGGCCAATGTGCTGACCATGGGTATCAATGATGAAGGTGAAAACGTCGATATCGAGATTCCCACGTTTCTGCGCCGGCAGGCGGACTAAAAAGTGATTTGTGGCGATCCGGCCGGGTGCGCAAGGGCTAAGGCCTTGAGATGTCCATGAATTGGAAACAGAAAAAAAAATACGAAACCCTTTTAGCCCGTGAGCAGGGTTTTGTGAAAAAAGTCTGGGGAACCTGCCATACGGTTTGCCTGGCCTATCCTAATGTTTACCGGATCGGCATGGCCAACCTCGGGTTCCAGACCGTCTATAAAATATTTAACGAGCTCCCCTCCTTTCTTTGTGAAAGAGTGTTTCTGTCCGTGCCCGGTGACGACGCCGAATTCGTCACCGGCGCGGCGGAAACGGTTAGTCTGGAGAACCAAAAACCCATCCGGAATTTTGACATTCTGGCTTTTTCCATTTCTTTTGAAAATGATTACCCGTCGATCTTAAAGATGTTGGATCTGGGTGGCATCCCGCTGAAAGCAAAAGACCGCGCAAACAATGATCCGCTGGTGATTGGCGGCGGTATTGCGCTGACGCTGAACCCCGAACCGCTGACGGACTATATTGACGCCTTTATCCTGGGTGAAGCGGAAGAAATTCTGCCGAAGTTTGCACTTCTGTACGCAGAAGGCCGACGGCTTGGGCTCAACAGGCAATCCCTGCTGATCCATTTACAAAAAAAAATACCGGGAATTTACATTCCCTCACTCTACGAGGTGCATTATTCCCCCGAAGGAAAAATTTTGGATATCGTGCCGCTGGAAGAGGAATTACCAAAGAGAATTCATATCTCTCCCGTAAAAAATATCAACACCTTCTGCACAACCGAAGTGGTCAGCAGTCGTGAATCGGAAATGGCGGATATGTTCCTGGTGGAAGTCAATCGCGGCTGTCCGCACCTGTGCCGTTTTTGCGCGGCCGGTCATGTTTACGCGCCGCCGCGCTTCCGCAGTTACGAAGCAATCATAGCTGCTATTGACAATGGTTTGATGCTGAAAAATAAAATCGGCCTGGTCGGTACAGCGGTTTCCGATCATCCAGATCTATTAAAAATTTGTCAATACCTTGTTGATCACGGTACGCAGGCCGGCATCGGTTCCCTGCGCCTGGACCGGATGGATGCAAAAATAGTGGATGGGTTCAAGGCAAGCGGTATTGAAACGGTCGCTTTAGCGCCGGAAGCGGGAAGTCAGCGTTTGCGGGACTTGCTGCGCAAAGGAATTACTGCGGAGGATATCCTTAAAGCTGCCAGGCTGCTCATTGAAAAGGAAATATCCAACCTGCGATTGTATTTTATGGTGGGCCTGCCGACCGAGACAGATGAAGACATTGACGCCATCATTGACCTGGCGAAAAAAATACAGCATACGGCCTTAAGTCATACGGACGGAAAACGAAAGTTCCGGCGTGTTACGCTCAGCATCAATCAGTTTATTCCCAAGCCCCGCACGCCGCTGCAATGGTGTGCTCTTGCGGACGTTCAAGTCATCGGGAAAAGAATTAAGAAGATTTCCCAAGCGTTTAGGCAGGAAAAGCAGATCAACGTCATTGCCGATGTGCCGAAATGGAACTATGTGCAGGCACTTTTGTCTTTGGGCGACCGGCGCGTGGGCGATATTCTCCTGGCCGTGCATCGTCTGCACGGCAACTGGAT
>CAZOPH010000071.1:0-9724 GCA_964581635.1 uncultured Smithella sp. | reverse complement strand
ATTTTGACCGGATCACAATTACGATGTAAGATGCCGCATCTTTAAAATAATGGCACCAGGCGAATGCTCATGATTGAAGAACAAAATGATACGGCAGCCCGGCGCGAGATGCGCAAAGAATCTTTAAGAATGAGGGCTGCAGGCTTCTGGGATATTCTTTCTGATGCCGTGAAGAACTTCGGCAATAACAGCGACGGGAATCAGGCGGCGGCCATTGCCCTCTATGCCATTTTGTCCGCCATTCCGCTTTTTATTTTAACCATCATTGCCGCCGGATCTTTCTTCAGTTCTAATCCCAACATTCAAATGGACATCGTCAGTGCCGTACAGAATTTCCATCCCTATTTTTCCGAGGATATTCTCAAACAGCTGGGACAAATCGAAGGCAAAAGCAAAGTTCTGGGCTGGGTAGGGGTACTGGGTCTGATCTGGTTGTCGGCCGCAATCTTTAACACGATTGAATCAGCACTCAACATGATTTTCCGGTCTCAGCGGAAACGCAATTACCTGGCCTCTAAGCTGATGGCCATTGGCATGATACCGACAGCCTGGATGATCGGCGGTTTAAGCGTATTGATCAGCTATGTGGCGGCGCTGTTTGCGAAGGAACCTCTGATCTTACCCGGCGACATTGAAATTTCATTGACCTCTCCGGCGCAAATTGTTCTGCGCTATATTGTGCCGTATTTAATGGTTGTGATTTTGGTCACTGCTATTTACCGGATCATCCCCACGCTGAAAATCCGCTTTCCCGTGGCTCTGGCCGGCAGCGTCGTCTTCGCGTTTCTTCTGGAGCTTGCCAAACAATTTTTCACCTGGTATGTGACGAACTATACTCGCTATCATGTTATCTTCGGATCGCTGGAGACAGTTGTTATTCTGGTCATTTGGGTTTTTTACGTAGCGCTGATCTTCTTGTTCTGCGCAGAAATGATGTCTTCTTATGAGCGGCGTGATGTCCTGCTTCTGGAGAGAGCGCTGCTCAAACCGCATTCTTCCAGGCTGAAAGTGGATGAACGACTCTTCAAGAAATTCGGCCACACCTACACTGAGAACAGCATCATTTTCAATGAGGGTGACACGGGGTGCGAGATGTTTTATATCCTTTCAGGCCGCATCGGTCTGGAACGCATCGATTGTTCGGTAAAAAAGACGTTGGCGGAAATGGGGCCGGGACAATATTTCGGCGAAATGGCGCTGCTCATCGACGTCAGGCGCACCGCTACGGCGCGCGCTCTCGAAGACAGCCATCTGGCTGTGATTGACGAAGCGACCTTCCGTACCCTGATACGCGAAAGCCGAGAAGTGGCCCTGTACATGCTGAGCGAATTTTCCACACGCTTGAAAAATTCCAACACCGCTCTGGAAGATTTTACCAACCTCTGGACACGCCTGGTCATCATCACGCATATTCTGGATCAGCCCCAGGCGGCTTTGGAAGACCACATCACCGGACTTTCCCGACTGACCCAAAAGGAGCCTGATGAAATCAGAAAATTGATTCTCGAACTGGCTGATCAGCACATCGTTATCATCAAAAACCAACGTTTTGCGGAAATTGCTCGCGAAAAAATGTGGTCCCTGCTCGACCCCAGCTCTCTGAGAAAATACGTTCCAGGAGAAGGAAAGAATGCGTTTGCCGATACCGGTCAGAAGGATCGGAAATCTGGAAGCGGCTGAACACATCCGATTCTGCTTTCAACAGACAAGATCTAGTAACCGTTGCTCCCAAGGTCATCTTGACAGTTGTGCGAATCTTTGAAATAAGCTTCGCACGGATTGATTAAAGAGGATAAGGTTATGAAAGCAGCTGTCCTTCATGGCGCAAAAGACATCCGAACTGAAACCGTCCCCGATCCCGTCTGCGCTCCGCATGGCGTAATCATCAAGGTAAAGACCTGCGGCGTCTGCGGCTCCGATTTGCATGTTTATAAAGAGGAAGGTCACGACGGCACGATTTTCGGGCATGAATTCAGCGGAGATATTGTGGAAGTCGGCACCGATGTGCAGGGAATTGCCAAAGGCACGCGCTGCACGGCTGTCGGTTTTTCTCCCTGCGGCAAATGCTACTGGTGCAAACAAGGCAAAATGCATCGCTGCTCAGCGATGGCACTTTTGGGTTATCAGTTTCCCGGCGCAATGGCCGAATATGTCCATGTTCCCTTTGCGATTCTGGGCCGCAGCGTCTTCCCGCTTCCCGAGGAACTGACTTATGAAGACGGGGCATCGGTGGAACCCCTTTCCATTTCTTATTTTTCCGTCAACCGGGGCCAACCCAAAGCCAATGAGATTATCGCCGTCATCGGCCTGGGTGTGATCGGCCTTTATGCCATCCAGGTACTCAAAGCGATGGGTGTGGAAAAAATTCTAGCCGCCGGACGAAGGCCTTCACGCCTGGCTGCGGCAAAGCTATGCGGAGCCGATCCGGTGATTGATGCAGCCAAGGATGACACGCTTGCAGCTGTTATGGAAGCAACCCGACAACTGGGCGTCAATACCGTTGTAGAATGCGCGGGTAACCAGACCACATTTGATCAGGCAGTCAGCATGGCCAGAGGCGGCGGCAAAATTCTGCTTGTCGGGATTTACGAAGAGGCGCTAAACTGGCAGCCTCTGTCCGTTATCAGCAAAAACCTCACCCTGGTTGGTTGCCTGGGCGGCAATTTTCCCGCAGTCATCGAATTGCTCAAGAACGGCAAGGTCAAAACTGAAAACTTGATCACACATTTTTTCCCGCTGGATCAGGCTGCCGAAGCCTTTAAAACGCAGATTCAGGACCCGACCGCCATCAAGGTGATGATTAAACCGTAAAAGACAGACTATGCATGAACAATATTTAAGACCGACAGAGTTTATCGATAGCGATTCGCCGGAACTTCTGGACTTTGCACAAAATACCGTCGCGGGCACGACGACACCCCGAGAAAAAGCCGTCAAACTCTACTACGCCGTCCGGGACAGCATTTATTACGATCCCTACCGGATCGATCCCGCTCGAAGCGCATTCAAGGCCAGCACGATCCTGCGCCAGGGATATGGTTATTGTGTGGGCAAAGCCGTTGTTCTGGCTGCTGCTCTGCGGTCGCAGGGCATCCCCTGCCGCCTGCATTTTGCCGACGTTCGCAATCACCTGGCCACTGAGCGGCTCAAAAAGATGATGCAGACCGACACGTTCTACTACCACGGTTATAATGATGTTTGGCTTGACGGACACTGGATCAAGGTAACGCCGACGTTTAACATATCCATGTGCAAAAAATTTAAGGTCAAGACGTTGGATTGGGATGGCATCCGTGACGCGATTTTTCATCCTTTCGACCTGGAAGGCCGCCGTCACATGGAATACGTAACCGATCATGGCTCTTTTGCGGATCTACCCTATGACTTGATTATCAAAACCTTTCTTACCCGTTACGGCAGCTCGACAAAAGATCATTTGAGCCAAACCAATCAAACTGGGAACTTTGAGCGCGAAGCGCAAAAAGAAGCCGCTGACAACGCCAAACAAAGATAGCGCTTTGATTTAGAAATGTCATAAGAAACATTTCTGGAGAAACAACCATGACAAAAAATCTTGAGTTCAGCGAACTCAAAACCATCCTGGATGACCGCCGGGTTTCCGCGGGCGAATCCGTCCGCACTTTGCATTCCCATGATGAATCATCTCATATGCCGGCTCTTCCGGAGGTTGTGGTCTGGCCAAATACCACAGAGGAAGTCAGCCGTCTTGTCCGCTGGGCAAGCCAAAATAAAATGCCTGTCACCGCGTGGGGAGCCGGAACCAGTCTGGAAGGTAATCCCATCCCTGTGCAGGGCGGAATGGTTATCGATTTTAATGAGATGAATCAAATTCTTGCCGTCCGTCCGGAAGATTTCCAGGCGGATGTTCAGGCTGGTGTAATTTACAAGGATCTCAACAAAACGCTTGCCCGCGATGGACTTTTCTTTCCACCCGACCCGGGCGCCGCGGCTACGATCGGTGGCATGATCGGCAACAACGCAAGTGGTATCCGCTCTGTCCGCTACGGCGCGACAAAAGATTATGTCATGCGTTTGGTCGTTGTTCTGCCCGGTGGTGACGTAATCCATGTGGGCAACCGCGCACGGAAAAGTTCATCCGGCTATAACCTTCCGGCTCTTTTTACCGGATCGGAAGGCACCCTGGGCATTATTACCGAAGCAACGTTGAAAGTGGTCGGCCTGCCCGTCAATTTTATGGCCGTGCGGTCAACCTTCTCAACTGTTCTCAACGCCACTACTGCGGTTTATCAGATTATGCGCGGAGGGCTTGCACCTTCCGCCATGGAATTTCTGGATACCAATGTGATACACGTGCTCAATGCCGATCGCGGTCTAACCCTGGACGAAAAGCCGACACTCCTCATGGAATTTTCCGGATACAGCGAGCGGGGCCTGTGCGAAGAAATGAATTTCGTGGAAGAGATTTGTCGGGCCAACGGAGCGCTTTTTCTCGATAAGGGCATCGGCGCCGAGGAACGGGCGCGGTTGTGGGAAATACGGCATCAAACTTATGAATCGATCAAGCGTTACCACATTGGTCTTTCTCCGCTGATCATGGACGTAGCGGTGCCGCTTTCGCGTTACAGCGAAATGGTGGAATTCAGCAAAAAGGAAGTCAGCGATCTGACCGCTTATCTTTTCGGACATGCCGGGGATGGCAACATTCATGTCCACGTGATGGATGACCCGCAGGATGAAAAACGCTGGGCTCGCGTGGAAGACGCCAGCTACAACATTGTAATGAAGGCATTGGCATTTGAAGGCACCTGCACCGGTGAGCATGGCATCGGTATCGGTAAAAGTCGATTCATGCAGGCGGAACATGGGGAAAGCCTTGCCCTGATGAAACGGCTCAAGGCATTGCTGGACCCGGAGAACCTGCTTAACCCCGGAAAATTTTTTCATTCGTAACATAGCAATGAATGATACTTACAAAAAGAACCCTCAGCCACCAATGAATGCAGCTGAGGGTTCTGGTACCTTATAGCATTTAATTTCTGCTGTGATTCTTGTTTAGATGACTAATATGCTATTATTTTGCAATTAAATCTTCCACCGTTTTAAGAACAGTGTCAATCTCTGCTTTGGTCCATGGTTTGTTTTTATCGGTGTACCTTAAATATTTGATCTTTTTATCTTTGCCGATCAACACAAACACCGACTTGCCTTTCACGTTGCCGAGCCCCCAAGTTTTAGCGAGAGTCAGATCAACATCGGTCAGGATTGTACTTTTATATTTTTCGATCTTACTCTGGACTATTTTTCGAATAAGGAAGTTGGGTGCAGTGGAGTCCTTCATATTGGCAACTCCCAGTCCCCTATACACTGCCTTGTTGTAATTTTTGGCCTTCATCGCGTCGTTCAACGGGTCACCTAAATCAGACACACTTGAGTCTGCATAGGTTAGCGCAATCACGTGAGTGCCAAAATCCGGAATGGTTGCAGGGTTGTCATGAGCATCCCGAATTTGAGGATTAGATACCTCCTGGCCAACTGAAGCGGCGGTTACAGGTCCTGAACCTACAGCAAAAGCAATTATTGCACAACAAACAACAACCAGACTTTTCCATAAAAATGATCGACTCATACATTAACCTCCTTTTAATTTTGGATAAGAACTCCCCTTTGTGATAGCGATCGTAGGGGAATTATTCCTGCATGTCAATAAAAAAAATGGCATCACTTGCCGACTTCAGCTGCGAGTTTTATCAGCAAGTCAGATCTTAAAGTTAACCGTTTCTACCCCTTTTTTAATATTGATCCTCTCTAAAGTTTGCGGTCTGGATCCTCGGGCAACAGGAAGGCCAACTGTTCGTTTATAAACCATCTCTCCTGGTTTTAAAGATCAGGCGCATTCAAATGACTGCGGTCATTGATCCACTCAATATGCGCCTCACCCTTACGGAAACTGATCAATGTCTTGGAAGCGGTATCCACGCAGGTGCTGCGAAATTCGGAAAGACTGATCTTTCGCAGGCGGCACAGAATCGCAGCAATGGTAAAATTATGAGCAACCACCAGCGCGTTTTGCCCGCCGGCGATAATCTTTTCAATAGACTGCCAGGCGCGCGTCTGCAAGTCGGCCAGAGATTCTCCAGCCGGCATTCTGACGGATGCCGGATCGGCAACCCATCGGTGGAGAAATTCTTTTTCGCGGGCCATCAGCTCTTTAAAAGACAGACCTTCAAAATCTCCCTGATCCATCTCCATGAGTTCGGGATGAACTTCTATCGTTCCCCCGTGAAAACTGTTGATGATTTCAGCGGTTTTATAGGCCCTTTTCAACGGGCTGGCATGAATGACGCCAATATCGGAATCTTTCAGAGATAAAGCCAGTCTCCGGGCCTGTTCAATGCCTGTTTCGCTTAATTCGATATCGCTTGTCCCTTGAATCCGACCTTCTTTATTCCAGGTCGTTTCGCCGTGACGAATCAAAAGGAGATTCATATTTACACCAAGACGGTCCTACACTTTGTCGCCTATCGCTTAACATCAAAAATATTGTTAGATTTTGAAACTGTTCAATTTTACCAGCGTCGCTTCCGCCTCACGAATGATGCGATCGATCAGTTCCTTGGTGGTCGGATTGTCTTTAATGCCTCCGCAGCATTGTCCCGCGAAAAGGATACCACCTTCCACATCACCCTCGTTGAGCGCCTTGAGGTGTTTCATGTTACCCACCGCCTGGCGAGCCAGTACCATCAATGGATGCCCTTCCTCGGCTTTGAGCATTTCAATGCTGACTCCAACAAATTTGGCGAAAGACAGATTCATCAGACGCTTGACCAGCAGGGCGCCCTTGATGGCATCTACCATCGGGAAGCCTCGTTTCATCATGGCTTCGGCTTCTTTGGTTTTCAACACACGACCGTCCATACCGTCAAAAACGTTGTCATAGAGGGTATCCTGCTCGGTGGCCTCGATACACAATTTCTTAAAATTGTCATGCACCATGCTTTCCTTGACCACCATGAAACGGCTGCCCATAGAAATACCGTCCGCGCCTAAAGCCAGGGCAGCAGCAAGGCCCCGACCATCATAAAATCCGCCCGCGGCAATCAGAGGCACTTTGACCATCGAGGCAACTATGGGAATCAACACCATAGACGTGGCCGCCGCGCCGTGCGCCGCTGCTTCATGACCGGTAATCACCAGCGCATCACAGCCCAACTGCACGGCCTTGGCCGCATGCTTGGCAATGGCAATAGTGCCGACGACTTTACCACCATATGCGTGCACGTCGCTCACAAACCAGGGTTTCCCCAACGAATAATTGATAATAGGAACTTTTTCTTCGATGGAGACGGCGATATTTTCCTTCGCTCCCGGCCCGACCAGAATCTGGTTGACGCCGAAGGGTTTGTCCGTCATCTGACGAATCTGTCGGATATTTTCCCGCGTTTCTTTCGGGTTGCAGCGCGCAATAGCCAAAAGTCCCAGACCGCCGGCGTTGCATACGGCCGCAACCAGTTTGGGTTCCGTGATCCAGTTCATTCCGGCCAGCATGATGGGATGCTCAATGCCGAACATTTGCGTCATTCTGGTCTTGAACATAAACTTCTCCTTATGCGTAATTAAATTATTTTAATGTATTTTTTCATACATTCGTTCGTGGTAAGGAGCATAAGAGAATAGGAAGTCGATGTCAAAATTTTATTCCGTATTTTAAGAAATCAACGAAGATTCCTGTTTGTTTTCATAGTTTCTAACATCTACAAATCCAGGTCATTCGAGATAAAGCCTGGGCCTTACGATCCCAAAACCTCGATTCTATTTGCACCCTAGTCGCCCGCAGAGGGCTTCGCACAGGCTAAAGCATTTCAGGTAAAGCTTTTCACAGTGCGCTTGGGTTATCATAAACGTCGAACAGCAATCCGACGCAAATCCAACTGGATCTGTCATGCCATTTGCTGATTGGTTTATCCGACTCTCTGGATTTCTTTCATGACCGTCATTTCCGGATTCCCGCCGATAAAGGCGCCGCTGGCAACAAAAAAATCCTTGAAGTACGGTGTGGAAGAATGAAACTCCAGGGCAGCTTTATCCTTGTATTGTTCGACCACTACCAGCATATTGGGATTGGCTTTGTCTTGATTGAGGGAATATAGAACCGTTCCCTCCTCAGAAGCTACCTTGGACATTAAAACTTTGAAGGCGGCCAGGGCTTCCTCCATTTTCCCCTCTTGAACTGGCAACTTGGCTATCAGTGTAAGCATTTAATGAATACCTCCCCAGATTTATTATTGATTCTGTGTTAACACCTGTTGTCTCATACCATAATAAAGGGCTGACAAGCAAGATGTCCCTGATGATTCGACAAAGCGATTGATGGATCAACACTAGAACAAAAGCCAGGATATTATCTACATCCAGATAACATCTCATTGATAAATTATAATGTTCGTAGTAGTTTTACTTATCAAAATGAAGTGGGGTGAATAAATATAAAAAATGTTGGATAATTGTTGAATGTTCTATACTGTATTTTACAGGTAACATAAGGAGGATCATGTGAGAAAAATACTGGTTTTTCTGGTTGTTGCTATTGTTTTATCCGGATGTGCTCTTAATAAATCAATCTATATTCCATATAATGACAAGGGGCATCAGGACGCCGCTTACGAATGGGCTCCCCATGATGACGGAGGAGAGTGGTGGTACCTGACCGGGTATGCGCCTGATCAGAACAATAAATTATACTTTTATCAATTTACAATATTCCACGGATACAAGACTCGTCTGCTGGAAGCATATGCTCTCCATTTGACTTTTACGGATTGCTCAACCGGACAGCATGTTTTTTCAGAATCCATTAAATTGAGCTCTGATGAGGTCTACGCTGATTCACAATGTGCTGTCTTTATGGACAGTAAGATCTGCCTGGATAATCAACAGATCAAAATCGTGGGCGTGAGCGACAAGCTCAAGCTAAATCTGGAAGGTACGTCCACAAAGGATGCTACATGGCATGGGAAAGATGGCATCATCGTCATGGGACATCCGGATAAACCGAAAGAAAGGAGTTACTACTATTCCTTTACCAATATCGCAACAAAGGGCGTAATCGAATTCAAGGATGGAAAGGGAAATTGGATCAAGATCGACGGGAACGGGAAGGCGTGGTTCGATAGACAGTGGGGGAGGTTCACCGAGTTGGGTTGGGAATGGTTTTCCTTCAGATTTTTTGATGATGAGGAGATTATGCTCTTCCCCTTTCCCAAAACAGGAGTCAAAGAAGGAACCTATATAGACAAAAAAGGAAATACGACCCGTTTCGATAATTTCAGCTATACCGTAAAAAAAATGAGAACTTTCAATGACAAAAAAATCGGGCTTGGATGGAACGTGACTGTTCCATTTAAAGAAAAGGAATACGAGATAATCCCTATCGTTGAAGACCAGTATAATCCGTCAAAGTTACAGGAATACTGGGAAGGGATATGTAAGTTGCTCAACAACAAAGGTGAGCTTGTAGGGTACACTATTATTGAAACCACCGGGAGTGCTTACTGATCGGATAACATTATCTGTCCATAAGGGTCAATATTTTAAAGAATTATTTATTTTTTAAAGTATGAAAGTTTGTGGGCTATGACGACACAAAAGGTCAAGATGCCACAAGAGCTGATTCAAGTCCGATATGACAGTGGTCGGGAGGGGTCTGTTGATGACATTACACTCAATGAACTGATCCTTTCACAGA
>CAZOPH010000070.1:0-9833 GCA_964581635.1 uncultured Smithella sp. | reverse complement strand
TTGGGTGAAGCGAATTTCATTGTCGCAATCAATAAAAATCCTCAGGCTACCATGATGAAGATGGCCGACGTCGCCATTGCTGCTGATGCAAGCGATCTGCTGAACAACTTAATCAAGGAACTCAAGAAACGCATCCGAGATTGACTCCATTTCCTGTGTGTCAAATTGTTCATTGACATACAGGAGCTCATTTCCTATACTTCTTCCACATGTAAGAACGTTCTGATCACGAACATGAGGATTTGAAGTCCAAAAAATTTTGGGGCACTGACTCAATCTGACATACACTTTGTTTCCTGCATAATAAAAGACGGGCTAATGCGGCAAGCGCTGTTGGACTGAAAATGTTCTTACCGCCCGGCATCTGTAAACATCATTTTTAATATTTTAAATTTTTGGAGGACTGGATGCAGGACAGGGATCTGGTAGTCGGAATCGATATCGGCGGAACGAATACCTCTCTGGGATTTGTGGATCGCTCAGGGAGACTAATCCAGGCTTCATCTCTGCCCACCCAGTCTCAGGACTCTGCTGAAATCTTTACTGCCCGTCTTTTTCAGCAAATCGAAGAACTCCGGGCGGGGTTGCCGTCCCCATGCCACTTGTGCGGAATCGGGATCGGTGCTCCGAATGCCCACGGCTGCCGCGGAACCATCGAGCAGGCCGTCAATCTGAACTGGGGAAAAACCGTCGATTTTGTTTATTTGATACGGAAGTATTATGATCTTCCCGTTTCTCTCGCCAATGACGCGAACGCCGCAGCCATCGGAGAAATGCTTTTCGGCAATGCCCATGGCATGAAGCATTTCATGGTCATTACCCTGGGCACCGGCCTGGGGAGTGGAATTGTGACGGATGGTCGTCTGTTGTGCGGGGCCAGCGGTTTTGCCGGGGAACTCGGTCATACCACGGTGAATCCGAACGGACGTCAGTGCGGATGCGGAAAAAGAGGATGCCTCGAAACCTATGCCTCGGCCACAGGCCTTGTAAGAACGGCACGCTCGCTCCTTGCCAGGCGATGCAATCCCAGCCCGCTCCGGGAGATGACTTTTCAGGAAATGTCTTCGAAACGAATCTTCGAGTTGGCTGCGGCGGGAGATGCTCTTGCGCTGGAAGCTTTCGATCGGACCGCGCGGATTCTGGGCATGAAGATGGCCGACGCCGTTGCCCACTTAAGCCCGGAAGCGATCTTTCTAGCCGGAGGGCTGGCTAAGGCCGGAGATCTCCTTTTAAAGCCGACCGAGCAGTATATGAACGCTTTTCTGTTTCGTGCTTTTCGGGGCACGGTGAAGGTGATGCCATCCGGAATGCAGTCAGGCGAAAGCGCCATCCTGGGAGCGGCGGCGCTGATCTGGAATGAGCTTGCATCATCAAAACAGCTCGACCATTAACACGGGGAGGCGTATGAAAAATTCTCTTGAACTCGGTTTGATCGGCAACTGCCGCATTGGTGCGTTGATTGACGAACGCGGCGAAATTGTCTGGAGTTGTTTACCCCGGTTCGACGGTGATCCGGTATTCTGTTCTTTGCTTCGTGAACATGCCGACGGCGAAGGAGCTGGCTATTGCACCATAGAGCTCCTGGATCAGGCATCGTCAGAGCAATTCTATCTGCCCAATACAGCCGTTCTGGTTACCCGTCTGAAAGATAAGCGCGGTGCCGTCATCGAAGTGACGGATTTTGCGCCCCGCTTTCATCAATATGGCCGCACGTTCATGCCCATGATGGTGATCCGTCAGATTCGTCGCTTAAGTGGCAACCCGCGCATTTGCTTGCGCGTGCGCCCCCTTTGCGAATATGGCAGCCAGAGTTGTACGGTCACCCACGGAAGCCATCATATCCGATATGTTGCGCCATCCTGGATTCTTCGCCTGACCACCGACATATCTGTGACTGCGGTGCTCCAGGAACTCCCTTTTTTTCTCGAAACAACAGCCACGCTTATCCTGGGGCCGGACGAAACCATTCCAGATGCCATCGGCGAACTTTCCCGTCGTTTCCTAGATGAAACCATCGCCAGCTGGCGTACCTGGGTCAGAGACCTGTCCATTCCCTTCGAGTGGCAGGAAGAGGTCATCCGCGCGGCCATTACTCTGAAGCTGAACACCTTCCAGGATACGGGCGCTATCATCGCGGCCATGACGACATCAATTCCCGAAGCACCCGGTTCCGGTCGCAACTGGGATTATCGTTATTGCTGGTTAAGGGATTCTTATTTTGTTGTAAATGCTTTAAACCGCCTCAGTACAACGAACACCATGGAACGATATTTGAACTATCTGATCAATGTGGTTGCCGGAACGCCCAATGGTCGTATACAGCCTGTTTATGGGATTGACGGCAGGGCAAAATTAAATGAGTGTGAAATCATCGGCCTTCCCGGCTACCGTGGAATGGGTCCTGTCCGGATAGGGAATCAGGCCTGCGAGCAGATTCAGCATGACGTTTACGGTTCTGCCATCCTGGCTGTAGCCCACGTATTCTTTGACCATAGGCTCGCACACCGTGGAGGTGCCGCGCTCTTCACACGACTGGAACCGCTGGGTGAAGCGGCCATTGCCGTTCATGATCAGCCGGATTCCGGACCATGGGAAACGCGAAGTATTATACGTGTCCATACTTTTTCCAGTGTTATGTGTTGGGCGGCCTGCGATCGCCTGGCCAGAATCGCCTCTTATATCGGTCTTGCGGATCGCGCTGTTTATTGGAGGGATCAGGCCGATCAGATCCATGCCACGATATGCCGGCGCGCCTGGAGCGAAAAAAAACAGGCTTTTGCCTCCTCATTTGACGGAGAATCTCTTGACGCCAGCCTTCTCCTACTTCACGATACCGGCTTTTTGCCCGCCGATGATCCACGCTTTGTCAAAACAGTGAAGGCTATTGAACGGGAACTCAGACACGGCAATTATATTTACCGCTATGTGGAGAACGACGATTTCGGCGTTCCGGAAAATGCCTTTGTGGTCTGTACCTTCTGGTATATTTACGCGTTGACTGCCATAAACCGCGCAGAAGAGGCCCGCAATCTTTTTACCAACCTGCTTTCACGACGAAACCACCATGGACTTTTGGCCGAACACATCGATCCGCGCACAGGCGACCCGTGGGGAAATTTTGTCCAGACATACAGTATGGTGGGATTGATTAATTCCGCCATTCGCCTTAGCAAGCGATGGGACAGCGCGTTTTAAAAGGGGGGATGTTTATGGGTTTCCAAAAAATAAAGTCTTCTCGTTCGTTGCGTCTGACATTACGTTTTGTTATTCCTTTAATTTTGGTCATGATACTCCTGGCCTTCCTCGTGGTGCCTTTGGTGGACAAGTTGACGCTCCGCTGGTCGATCCGCGACCTGGACATGCGCTCCAAGCTGATTACCAGCACTTTTCAGGAACCTCTAGGCGATCTTCTTGTTCAGGGAAGTAGTAAAAAAATAAATTCTCTGATCGCCCGGCTCACTCAGGACGAGCGACTCTATGCTCTGGGATATTGTGACGGGCAGGGCAAACTGCTCTATCATACCTCGAGATTTCCCGATAACCTGGGATGTTCTTTGCCGAATTCATCTCTTCATGAATCGCCTGCACTGCTCCAGCTGCCTCAAGGACTGGTTCACGTGGCCGTTAACACCATTTCCATCGATGGTGTACCGTCCGGATCTCTTGTTCTGGTCCACGATATGAGTTATGTCGAACGCCGTAGCTCGGATACGCGCAAGTATATTCTGATCCTGTTTGCCATCCTTTGCATAGTTACGTCCCTTATTACAGTGCTGGTGGCTCATCTGAGCTGGCGGGGCTGGATGACCGGCGTCCGCGCTCTCTTGCGCGGGGAAGGTTTGATCAAGCCTTTTGCCAAAGCCTCCAACTCTGAGTTACAGCCACTCGTAGGCGATCTTCGCGCCCTGCTGCGCACCATAGATTCAGAAAGGCGCATTGCCGATGATGTCACTTTTTCCTGGAATCCGGATGCCCTCCGGGATTTGCTCTATAAACAATTGGCGGGAGAACAGATTCTCGTTGTCTCCAATCGTGAACCTTACATTCACATGAAAGGGAAGGAGGGGATTGAAATTCACCGTCCGGCCAGCGGACTGGTGACAGCCGTGGAACCGGTCATGAGGGCCTGTTCGGGAATATGGATTGCTCACGGTGGTGGCACGGCCGATTATGAAGTCGTGGACAAAAAAGATCATATTCGCGTGCCGCCGGAACATCCGGACTATACGCTCAGGCGCATCTGGCTGTCCCAGGAGGAGGAGAAGGGTTATTACTATGGTTTTGCCAATGAGGGATTATGGCCGCTTTGCCATATTGCCCATGTGCGTCCCATTTTCCGAACCAGCGATTGGCAACAATATGTGGCGATCAATCAGCGTTTCGCTGATGCTGTTGTCAAGGAAGCCGAGAGGGAAGATCCCGTTGTCCTTGTGCAGGACTATCATTTCGCCCTTCTGCCGGGGATGCTCCGCAAGGCCATGCCCAAGGCGATCATTATTACCTTTTGGCATATTCCCTGGCCCAATCCGGAATCCTTCGGCATCTGTCCCTGGCGGGAAGAGTTACTTCAGGGAATGCTGGGAAGCACGATTCTAGGTTTCCACACGCCTTTTCATTGCAAGAATTTTCTGGAAACGGTCGATAGGTATCTGGAAACCCGGATTGAACATGCATCGTCAACGATCTCCCACGGCGGGAATCTAACCCTGGTTGAAGCTTATCCGATCTCCATCCAGTGGCCGCCTCCCTGGCAGGAGAGTCAGCTGAGCATCGCGGATTGCCGTGCTTATGTCCAACGTTCCCTGAACATGAAAGAGCATTGTCTAATCGGTCTGGGTGTTGACCGCCTGGATTACACCAAAGGAATTCTCGAACGTCTCCGGGCTGTCGAGTGTCTTCTGGAAAACCATCCTGATATGATCGGACGGTTTTGTTTTGTCCAGATTGCCGCGCCGTCACGTTCGGTACTGGAAGAATACCAGGCGTTTGATACCCGGGTTCGCGGCCTGGCGTCGCAGATCAACCTGCGGTTCGCAAGTTCAGGATATCTGCCGGTTCATCTTAAAATCGAGCATCACGAACCAGAGGAAGTCAACCGCTATTACCGCGCGGCTGATGTCTGCATGGTGACGAGTCTGCATGACGGAATGAATCTGGTGGCCAAAGAATATGTAGCGGCGCGTGACGACGAGGAGGGCGTTCTAGTGCTCAGCCGGTTTACCGGAGCCGCCCACGAGTTGTATGAGGCCTTGATCGTCAATCCTTACCATATTGAACAGACGGCCGACGCCCTTTATCAGGCCCTGACCATGCCCGCATTTGAGCAACAGGCACGGATGCGCAGTATGCGATCGATGGTTCGCGATTTCAACGTTTACCGATGGGCGGCCCGTATGCTTCTGGATGCTGCGCGGATCCGGCAGCGTGGAAAATTGGCGAACAGAATCGGCATGCAGCTATGAGTTCGAACCAACCATCGACCTATCTTTTTGAGAAAAACGGCTGTACCGCTCTGGATAATTTCATTGACCGGAGAACCTTGTTTGCCTTTGATCTCGACGGGACACTGGCCCCCATCGTTTCGGATCCCGGTGCCATCGGCATCCCTGATCCTGTACGCAAAGAAATCGCCGTCCTGAACGAACAAGCTTTTGTCGCAGTCATCACCGGCCGTTCCCGCCTCGATGCCCTGCGACATCTGGCTTTCGCACCGTCCTATCTGATCGGCAACCATGGTGCGGAAGGATTGCCGGGATGGGGATCCCGGACGCAGGAATTTGTTTACACGGTAAACGAATGGCAGAATCAACTAGCCGTCCTGCTGAATGACGCCTATCAAAGGAGGTTGGTCATCGAAAACAAGGGGGCGACACTCTCCATTCACTATCGCCACGCCCGTAATATTAAAGAGGCCCATGCTCTGATCCTTGACGCCGTCAGTCGACTGGCACCGCAGCCCAGGCGCATCAGCGGCAAATGCATCGAAAACCTGATTCCTGAAGGTGCACCGGACAAGGGTATTGCCCTCACGTTTCTGATGCATCACGCGGGGTGTCCGAATGCAATTTTTACTGGGGATGATGAAACGGATGAGGATGTGTTCCGCATGCATAACAAAAACATTTTCACGGTCCGTGTGGGCAGGAGCAAGGGAAGTCGGGCGCAATACCATTTGAGAGGGCAGCGTGAAATGGTTCGCCTCCTTCGCGAAATCAACAGGATCCTTGCGCATTTCAAGAAATAAAATCACAAAATACTACCCATAAAAGATTGACATCAATTGTTGATCCTATATAATTGCAGCCAATCAAGCGGAGGGATTATGAACAAATTTCAAAATATATTATATGCGATTGATCTGGATGATAAAAATATTACATCCATCGTTTACGCGTTGGAATTCGCACAACTGTTCAAAAGCCGGATTCATATGGTTTATGTTAATGACCCCATGGCGGGTTACCGTCATCCGACGGATCGGGAAGACGCCGTCGCCTTAAAAGTCAAGGAAACCGTCCCTGAATCTCTATTGGAGAACCTGGATGTTATTTACGCCAGCTCCAAAGGGGACACGGCGGAAGAAATAGTCAAATATGCTCAAGAAAACCAGATTGACTTGATCGTTGTCGGGCACAAACACCGCAGCAAAATTTATTCTTCTATGTTCGACAGCGAAGACGTGAATATCATTGATACGGCGCTTTTACCTGTTTTAGTTGTTCCGGAGAAGTAAATCGTTTCTCACGGATTCAGTAGCCGGAAAATCACACCATTAAAAATTACTGATCAAGAAGACACGGACAAGGAGGAAGAATGGTTTTTTTAGAAAAAGTCTATCTGGGCAATACTTTGCAGAACTGGCTCGTTGCCCTCTGCATGATGGTCGTTGCGTTTGCCATCTTGAAGACTATTCATCGCGTGGCCATTTCCAGGCTCTCCAAGCTAGCAGCTACGACGGAGACTCAAATCGACGACCTTTTGGTCTGCATGCTCAAACAAACGAAATGGCTAATTCTACTGATTGCCTCGGCCTATATGGCGTCCTATGCGATTACGCTGAAACCGTCCATTATGGCTTTATGGCAGAAAGCAGTCGTTCTTATCTTAATTTTACAGGGAGGCCTCTGGGCCAGTGCCGGTATCTCTTTTGCGCTTGGCCGGACGCTTCAAAAACAAATGGATCGGGATGCGTCTAGCGCCACAACGATTCGTTTGCTCGGTTTTGTAGCGCGCCTGATTCTTTGGGTCATTGTTCTTCTCTTGGTCCTGGATAATCTGGGTGTGAATATTACCGGACTGATCGCGGGCTTGGGCATCGGTGGTATCGCCGTGGCTCTGGCTGTCCAGAATATTCTGGGCGATCTGCTGGCGTCTTTATCCATCGTGTTGGACAAGCCATTTGTCATCGGCGATTTCGTTGTTGTGGATACGCTTTCCGGAACCGTCGAACATATCGGTTTGAAAACCACGCGAATCCGTAGCCTGAGCGGTGAGCAACTGATCTTTTCCAACAATGACCTTCTGAAAAGCCGTATCCGCAATTATAAACGCATGGAGGAGAGGCGGATTGTTTTCAGTTTCGGTGTTGTCTATCAAACACCACTGACAAAATTAAAGGCCGTCAAAGAAATTGTCGGCAATATTATCAAAAAACAGGAAAATGCGCGCCTGGACCGCGTTCATTTTAAAGAATACGGAGATTCGGCACTGAATTTTGAAGTCGTCTATTTTGTCATGAAACCGGATTTCAATATCTATATGGACATCCAGGAAACCATCAATCTGGAAATCTTCCGTCGTTTCCAGGAGGAAGGCATTGAGTTTGCCTATCCGACACAAACTGTGTATATGCAAAATCAAGGAGCGGGAGTTCAATAGGATTGCATGAAAAGAACTAGAATTTTTCTATTTTTCATCTTGATTGCAATATTGACTTTTCCTCCAACCGGTCTTTCGGCTGCGCCGCCGGAAGACGGCGGAATCGGAGCAATACTGCCTTTGTGGTCCGCGTTGCCCTTTGCCGGTATTTTACTTTCCATTGCACTGATGCCGCTCATCGTTCCGCGTTTCTGGCATCATCATTTTCCCAAGGTCTCGGCTTTTTGGGCGATTGTTTTCGCCCTGCCTTTTTTGTTTTTTTTCGAGCTGGTCGCCGTCCATGAAATACTGCATATTATCATCATCGACTACATACCTTTCATTTTATTGCTATGGGCTTTATATGCTGTTTCAGGCGGCATCTATGTGAGAGGATCTTTGAAAGGAACGCCGGTTGTAAACATGGTGATTCTGCTCATCGGCACCATCCTGGCATCGGTTATCGGTACGACGGGAGCCTCCATGCTGCTGATCCGGCCGATATTACGTTCCAATGCCTGGCGCGTGCATAAGGTCCACACGATTGTCTTCTTTATTTTTCTGGTCAGCAATATCGGCGGCTCGCTCACGCCGCTGGGCGATCCACCCTTGTTTCTGGGCTTCCTACACGGCGTTCCTTTCTTCTGGACGATGCATATTCTGCCGGAAATGGCGTTCGCCAGCGTTGTCCTTCTGGCGGTTTATTTTATCCTGGATTCTTACTACTATAAAAAAGAAAGCAAGACTGACGCGCCGGATACCGAGCCGGAACCTTTAAGTATTGAAGGATCATATAACTTTATATTTCTGGCCGGTATCATTACCGCTGTCCTGTTCAGCGGGACGGTTAAGCTGGGCGAGGTTGATATTTTCGGCATCCATCAGACGATAGAAAATTTCATCAAAGACGCCGTCCTGATCATTATGGCTGTCCTGTCTCTGGTCTTTACGAAAGCGGAAGTCCGAAAAGGCAATGAATTCAGCTGGGCGCCTATTCTGGAAGTCGCCTATTTGTTTGCCGGCATTTTTATTACGATTATTCCCGCCCTGGCCATTTTAAAGGCAGGTGAACAAGGCGCGCTCGCCTGGTTGATAAAATCAGTTAATACACCGGCTCATTATTTCTGGGCGACAGGTTCGTTGTCCAGCTTTCTGGACAATGCTCCGACTTACCTGACATTCTTTAACACTGCGCTGGGCAAATTCTACCCCGGTGTACCGGAGGCACAGGCCGTCGCCAGCCTGATCGTTGAGAAAATTCCTTATCTCGCCGCCATCTCCGCCGGCGCTGTTTTTATGGGCGCCAATACGTATATCGGCAACGCACCCAACTTCATGGTGAAATCCATAGCGGAAGAAGCGGGCGTTAACATGCCGAGTTTTTTCGGCTATATGTTTAAATATTCTATCCCGATTCTGGTTGTTTTGTTTATTTTCACCACCTTTATTTTCTTCTAAGATTCCAATAATATATCGTATAAAATATCTCTTGAAGATACGATGGAAAGCAGATAAGGTGAAAACCACTTTGCATTTAGGTGTTGCCGTTGTTATCTTGATTACATCGCCACCTTAGAAATGATAAAGTTGGCAAAGTAAGAATATGGAGGATAATAAATAATGGCAGCAACACTGCGCAAATCTCTAAAAACAATAGAGGATTACAAGGTAACTAATCCTCACTATACCGATCTTCTGGACATCCTTGCAGAAATCCTGATTCTCCGGGAAGACTACCGCAAGAGTATGAAAAGCCCTATTTTTTCAGTCGAAGATAAATTAATCTCCGGGAAGATGGAAGGAGGCCTTCCGTTGATTGATCTTACGGGACAAAAATACGATTTAACCCGTCCGAAAGAATACTTTTACTCGCTGATTGCCATTGCTGAAAAAAGACTACCGGCCGAAGCGCGCAAGTTTCTGGATGTTATCAAGGATGAGCAGTTCGACTGGGAAACGATTATTCGAGCGTCATT
>CAZOPH010000069.1:7044-9932 GCA_964581635.1 uncultured Smithella sp. | reverse complement strand
AGTGCCCGGACAGGGGATGTCAGTAAGACAGAAATTGTATTGGATTATCTGGTTCAGGGCATGAGCGAAGCCGGTGCCGAAGTGGAGGTTATCGAACTTCGCAAGAAGAAAATCAGATATTGTATAGGATGCTTTACCTGCTGGACAAAGACTCCAGGGATGTGCATACACAAAGATGATATGACAAAGGAAATTCTCCCCAAATACCTGGATAGCGATCTGGTGGTATTAGCCACCCCTCTTTTCCACTATACCGTGAACGCCCTGATGAAAACCTTTATTGAGCGAACACTTCCGATTGCGCTTCCTTTTTTCGAAAAACGTGACGGTGTCACAAAGCATCCCTACCGGCACAAGGCATCTCCTGTCGCGGTCATTTCCGTAGCCGGATTTCCGGAAGAAAGTGTCTTCGACGCTCTGAAATTTTATGTGAATTTCCTGTTTCATGATCAGCTTGTGGCGGAGATCTATCGAACATCATCTGAAATGATATCAAAATCATCCACAGGCAAAAAGGTGTCCGATATCCGTGAGGCTTTGATTCAGGGAGGACGGGAATTGGTCCAGTCCATGAAGATATCCCAGGAAACCATGGTCAGAATAAAAAAACCTATTACCAACTTTGAAGAAATGGCACCTCTGGGGAACCTGATGTGGCAGACATGCATAAACGAGGGCGTCACCATGGGTGAAGCCCAGAAGAGACACCTTATCCCACGTCCAGACTCTATCGAAACCTTCCTGATGCTAATGAAATTTTCATTTAAAGCAAATAAAGCCCGGAACGCAAGATTCACCCTGCAATTCAATTTTTCAGGACAAGTGTTTGGGGAATGCTATTGCATGATCGAAAATGGAAACTTCAAGACCGGCCTGGGAAAGATCAATAACCCCGACCTGATCATTGAATCACCCTTCGAGGTCTGGATGGACATAATGACAAAAAAAACAGATGGTCAAAAGATGTTCATGGAAAAGAAATATACAACCCAAGGAGACATTTCAATCCTCATGCGCATGGGAGAGTTCTTTGGTAATTGAAAACCAGATAAAAATATACAAACAGGCTGCGGCTTTTGCCGCCGAGCACATTGCCTGCCGACCGGATTTGCAGACGGGACAGGAATTTCCCACGGATCTGTGGCGGAAAATGGGAGAGGGCTGCCTTTTTAAAATAGGGATCACGGAAAATTACGGCGGCATAGGCGGCGGGT
Source organism: uncultured Smithella sp. (assembly GCA_964581635.1). Taxonomy (GTDB): domain Bacteria; phylum Desulfobacterota; class Syntrophia; order Syntrophales; family Smithellaceae; genus UBA8904. Next base: position 8,718 of record CAZOPH010000069.1, on the reverse strand, counting down.
ATCTCGATCTGTTGAAAGCGGGAGAGGCTTTTGTCAAAAGCGGATACAATCTTGGGTTTGCCGTATCCTGGCTCTTCCAACAGATTATCGCCCATTATGTCGTTGGTTCGTTTGGCACGGCTCAGCAGCGTCGGCAATACTTGCGTGCTGCGGCCGAAGGAAAGACCACCTTTTCTTTTGCCGTCTCCGAACCACAGCGGGGCGCTTCTCCAAAAACACTGACCACATCAGCCCGAAAGAAGGACGCATCCTATTGTCTGAACGGAGAAAAAACCTATCTGACTAACGGCCCGATTGCCAATGTTTTTATTGTCGTTGCCGTAACCGATGATTCAACGCCATTAAAAAGTTTTACGGCGTTCATCGTACCACGCGATACGCAAGGCCTCACCGTAACACCGCCGATACCCTTGACTTTTTTAAAACCTTCGCCGCACGGCGGCATTCAACTGAACAATTGCCTTATCCAGCAGAGATCTATTCTGGGAAAGAAAGGGAGCGCCTGGCAGGACATCGTTGTTCCCTTGGGAGAAATAGAAGATGTGGTGATGATGGGACCGGTTCTGGGCGGCATGGCCGCACAACTGGATCTTCTAACAGCCGCCATCCGGGGAAATTTCACGTCCGCAGATCGCATCCTGCAGAGCGAATGGGGTGCCCTTGGCGCCTTTTGGCAAACCCTGCAAACCATCGCTTATGAAGCTGCCCGCAGGCTGGATCTGGGCAGTGACTCCCCTTCCCCTCTGCCCCTTGGCATTACCTTTGCGCGTCTTGCCGGCGAATTTCACACCAACATCGCCCACCTTTCCGAACGATTGGAAATTCCCATGCCGAGCCATTACACGTATCTTCAAAGGGATATGGAATTGCTGGGAACACTTCAAAAAAGGCGCCTGCAAATCCGTCAGGAAAAAATCGGCGCCGCTTTACTCAAAGCTTAATCCCGACTGATTAAAAACCACATGTTTGGGGGCTGTTCAAAAATGTTTAGATGCAAGGCGCACAAGAAGCGGGCCGCAAGGCGTATATGAATATACGTTGAGTGGTACGGTTCGCAATTCAACGCCGCAGATGAGCGTTTTTCAACAGCCCTTACCCACCCAGGGTATATTCGTTCATCACTTTCAACTTTTCGATAATGAATTGACGCACCACTTTCGCCGTATCTTCCGCCGATAAATTTTCAAACGTCGAATAAGGAATCTCTTCAAAAATTTTGATATAAATTTTTTGCACGCCGGTAAAGTTCATGCTGTATTTAGGCAGAGCCTTGTTGGTTCCGCTGATGACAATAGGAAGGATGGGTACTTTCTTCTTCAGAGCCATTTCAAACGCGCCGAGTTTAAAGTCTTTGACCTTTCCATCGGGAGAACGGGTGCCCTCCGGGAACATGAAGATAGAACTTCCCTCATCCAGATGCCTTTCACATTCCTTCAGCATCTGCGCAATGCTTTCTTTGTCGCCGCGTTTCAGTTTCACATAACGGTTGAGCGTCATATTCCAGCCGATCAGCGGCACACTGAATATTTCAGTTTTGGACACCCATTTATAATGAAAAAAAAGCCGGAAAGCGACTAGGATATCCAGCTGCGATTGATGATTGGAAGCAATCATATAAGTCGCATCTTTTCGAACATTCTCACGGCCTTCGACACGAATCCGCCAGGCCGGCAT
>CAZOPH010000069.1:5705-6944 GCA_964581635.1 uncultured Smithella sp. | reverse complement strand
TAATATTCACATGCGTATGAGCCTTTGACTGCTGGGGTCAGACAACTGATCATAGAAAAGTAAATCTATTCTGTATGGATATATCCCATGAATATCTTGTTTGAACCAGCTCGGCTGAAGAAAGTAACCTTGCGCGACCGGTTTGTCCGTTCTGCTACCTATGATGGCATATCGGACAGCACCGGTCGAGTCAAGGGCAAACAGATCATCCATTGAGGGGAACCGGCGCTCATTCGCGAGTGGATGCAGGGACTACGCAAAAAGTCTTGCTGCATCTATTGCAAAAAATGCCTCGAAGCGCCGCATCAGGGAATCCAGCTTCACTGCGTTGCTTTAGCAAAGAAGTCACCTCCATAATGAATGATCCATCCGCAGGATTCTCTATCGGTCGAAATGCTGACCGAAGGCCGGTTGACAATTATGAAATAAAGTAAATAAATGTTATTTTTTCATAACGCCTTGAAGGCATAAACAAGAAAGGAGAAAATTTATGGATTACCAAAACATCATCGTATCGACAAAAGACTTCGTAACCACCATTACACTCAACCGTCCGCCGATGAACTCCGTCAACCTGGGCATCCGGGAGGAACTTTTCCATGCCGTGACCGAATTGAAAAATAGCAAAGAGACACGGGCCGCGGTTATCACGGGCGCCGGAGAAAAGGGTTTCTCTGCCGGTATGGATGTTTCGGATGTCGCCAACATCACAAAGGGCCCCAACGGCAATGAGATCATGAACGCCATTTCCCGTTCAACCAAACCCTTTATCGCGGCCGTTAACGGTCATGCGTTGGGAGGCGGCTGCGAAATGGCGCTGGCCTGCCATTTTCGGTTTATGACGGATAATCCCAAGGCGCTCATCGGGCTGCCGGAAGTGAATCTTGGAATTACCCCCGGCTGGGGTGGCATTCAGCGTTTGCCCCGCGTACTGGGAAAATCCAAAGCACTGGATATTATCCTTTTCAGCAAAAGGCTGGCGCCTGCGGACGCTCTGGCAATAGGCCTGATAGATAAAGTGATCCCAGCGGTTGATTTAATGAAAGAAGCAACAGCCTTTGCCGCAGCCCTGGCCAAACGGCCGCCGCTGGCTGTGGCCGCGGTCCTTGACGGTATGAGCGTGGGGATGGATAAAGGATTTGATGAAGGACTGCGGCTGGATCAGGAATGGTCAACCAAACTTGCTGCCAGCAAAGACGCCGTGGAAGGCATAACAGCCTTTCTTCAAAAACGCGAACC
>CAZOPH010000069.1:0-5605 GCA_964581635.1 uncultured Smithella sp. | reverse complement strand
TCCATTTGAGCTGAAACTCAATTTCCTCATTTTTGCCTTCGCGTTCGTGCTCCACATTAAAGGTCGCGCGAGATGGTACCGATATCCTCTCTCCGGCAATCTTGATGGTAAATCGTTTCCCGTTTTCCAGCGCATCAGCCAGGCGCCGAAGTTTGGCTGCAAATTCAGCGATCGAATAGTTTTTTTCCAAATCTCTCGATTTCTTTTGCATAGCAACCCCTTTCATTTTTTAATATGGTTAAGTAAACATTTCTGGCAAGCGGTTCGCGATTATAGCCTTCAAACCACAACAAACCACATGCAAGATGCGCTTTTTACGCCTCTGAAAAAATATTAATAAAGCTAAATATTCGAAATAGCGCCAGATATAAAAACTTTCTGTTCACAGAAGGAATATTTTATGGCTTTTGCCGAAAAAAATTGCTAATAGTTTCAACATTAAAATTTAGTCATATCTGTTTTTTAAAATTTACTAGACTATAAAATAAAATATTAGGAGGTATTATAACAGAGGAATACTAAAAAAGTAAAACGCGACATAGTTTGCTTCATTCACATCGTCTTAACAAAACTTAGGAGGGAAGTTAAAATGTCTGGAGAAGTATCTTATGCGTCAAAACCATGGTTGAAGTCCTACGACAAAGGTGTTCCTGAAAAAATTCAGTACGAAGAGATTTGCATGCCCGATATTCTGGACAGATCAGCGGCCAAATTTCCGGACCGGATGGCTCTGAACTTTCAGGGATACACGATGTCCTATAAAGCGCTAAAGGATATGGTGGATCGTTTCGCCACCTGCCTTGCCGGTATGGGCATCAAAAAAGGCGACGCCGTCGCCATTATTCTGCCCAATATGATTCCCTGCGTTGCGGCTTATTATGCTATCCATCGGCTGGGTGGTATTGTCGTCTTAAATAATCCGACTTATTCCGACCGTGAGCTTGAACATCAACTTAACGATTCCGGATCCAAGGTCATGATCACCATCGACCTTCTGGCCAACCGGATGATTGATTTGAGACCCAAAACAAAAGTCAAACAGATTGTCGTCACATCGATTGGAGACTATCTGCCGTTTCCTAAGAATTTGTTGTTCCCGCTGGTCGGGAAGAAAAAGGGGCTTCTGCCGTCAAAGCCCATGAAACAGGCTCATGACGTTTATCAATGGAAAGATTGCATCGCAAAGTCACAACCCAATCCGCCTAAGGCTAAATTGACTTTTGATGACACAGCAATGTACCAGTACACCGGAGGCACCACGGGTGTTTCCAAAGGGGTTATCCTAACCCACGGCAACATCAGCAAACAGGTTCAACAGCTTCGCGCCTGGTTCCCAAGGTTTGCCAACACTTCTAACGTCAACCTGGGTGCCCTGCCCTTCTTCCATGTTTTCGGCATGTCCTGCGCGATGAATTTTTCCGTTCTACTGGGATGGGGAGATATTCTCATTCCTAGACCTCAGCCGGAGCCCCTTTTGGAGGCTATTCGCAAATTCAAACCAAATTTTGGCGCACTGGTTCCAACCATGTACATCGGCATGTTGAATCATCCTGAATTTAAAAATACCGATGTAACCTGTTTTAAAGGTTTCTTTTCCGGTAGCGCTCCTCTGCCGGTAGAAGTGATTCATGATTTTGAAAAGGCAACAGGAGCGGTGATCGTGGAAGGCTTCGGTATGACGGAAACCACGCCCGTGACCCATACCAATCCATTCGAAGGCGTCCGGAAAATCGGCAGCATCGGGGTACCGATTTCGGATACCGAATGTCGGATTGTTGATCTGGATAAGGGTGAAATAGATATGCCTATCGGCGAGCCAGGCGAACTGATTATCCGCGGCCCGCAAGTCACCAAGGGCTATCTCAATAAGCCTGAAGAGACGGCCGGCCTCCTGCGCGACGGCTGGTGTTACACGGGCGACATCGCCACGATGGATCAGGATGGCTACTTCTATATCGTTGATCGCAAAAAAGACATGATCATCACCGGCGGATTTAATGTTTACCCTAGAGATGTGGACGAAGTATACTACGAACACCCCAAAGTTCAGGAAGCCTGCTCTATTGGCATACCCGACGCAAAGAGAGGCGAAAATATCAAGCTGTTTGTCGTTCTAAAAGAGGGCGAAACAGCCACGGCTGAAGAAATGATTGAATACGGCAGGCAGAAATTGGCCACCTATAAGCTGCCGTCGGAAGTTGAATTCCGCAAGGAATTGCCGAAATCGACCGTCGGCAAAATCCTGCGCAAGGAATTGAGGGCTGAAGAACTGGCCAAAAGAAAAAAATAGCCCCATCCGACAGGCATGAAGATTCCATAGAAAAAGGCTTGCTCCTTCTCTGAAGGAGCAAGCCTTTGCTTTTATAACCACAGGGCGAGAAGACTTCCTCTGGCATTTTCAAGGATCATCTCTCAACTATTTGACAGATACCACCGGACAAGGCGACTCCAGAATAATGTACTGAGCGTTAGATCCGAAAAGCAGTTTGCCCACCTTGGAAGTCTTTTCAATACCGATAATGATTTCATCCATTTTCCTATCGATCGCAAATTCCACAATATCTTCGCCGGGTGTCAGTCCTCGCACTAGAATGTGTGTCTCGCAGTTTATGCCTTCAGCATCCATTGTTTCTTTGACATAAGCAAGTTGTTTTTCGACTTTTTGCAGATTCATCTGCTCTTTTTCCGACACTCGTTCCATGGAACTGGCAATATAAAGAGTAGCATTAAATGCTTTGGCGTGTTTCTTGGCTACTTCCAGAACCGCGCGATCAGAGTCTAATCCTCCTGCGTATGCGACTAATATCTTCATCATTGCCCCCATTTTTATGCATTCCGTATGGATTTATGTATCTTCTCTGATTAATTTTTATGATTGATCATAAAAAAAAACACCTTTAATGTCAATCAGTTTCTCACGGAATTTACAGTGAATTTACAGTGAATTTGCTTGACACATATTCAGCATCTTCATATACTTAATAAGCTTATACCATGTTTTTCAGACCCATAATACGTGGGATCTGGTTTCGCACATCATCCACTCCGGAATAACACATCGGATGGGTTTTACAGAATTTCCCCGTTATCCATAGAACATATATTTCAAAAAAATAACGGAACCGAGGTTATCATGAGTCAACCCATTAAAATAGTTTTTCTCGACACTGTGACCGTTGGTAATGTGGATAATCTCGCGGAGATTTCAACACTGGGAGATTTCGTAGGTTACGAACTAACCAAACCCGCCGAGCGTATTAATCATATAATCGGTCATAACGTCGTCATTACCAATAAAGTTGTGATCGACCGCGAAGTGATGGACGCTTGCCCAGAACTGAAACTGATCTCAGTTGCCGCCACAGGCATGAACAATATTGACCTGGAATATGCCGCTAAAAAAGGGATTGCGGTTAAAAATGTCGCCGGCTATTCCACCGAATCGGTCACCCAGTGCACCTTCGCCATGCTTTTTTATTTATTAAACAGCAGCGCCTATTATGACGACTATGTGAAATCAGGTCAGTATATCGAAAGTCCGGTTTTTACGCACCTTGGCCGAGAATTCCGGGAATTAAAAGATAAGCTTTTCGGAATTATCGGAATGGGCACCATCGGCAAACGTGTGGCGCAGGTGGCCCAAACCTTTGGCGCTCGAGTTGTCTATACCTCGACATCCGGAAATAATATGGAAACGCCCGGCTACACGCATCTATCGTTGGAAGAGTTACTACGTACCGCCGATGTGGTTTCCATTCACTGCCCCCTGAACGACCAGACACGAAATTTATTAAACGCTGCCCGACTTTGTATGATGAAGCCGACCGCCTATCTGCTCAACCTGGGACGAGGCGGTATTGTTAATGAACAGGCCTTGGCGCAAGCCATCAATGAAAACCGGATTGCCGGTGCGGGACTGGATGTTTTGAGTACGGAACCCATCGTCGCGAACAGCCCACTTTTAAAAGTTCGCTATCAAGAAAAACTATACATGACCCCGCACATTGCCTGGGCCAGCATCGAAGCCCGTCGGCTGCTTATCAACCGCACAGCGGAAAACATCAAAAGCTACTTTAGTAAGTAAAAGACATTATTTCACCCCTCAACGGATAAGAACATATTTTTTCTACTCACCCGCGCATGTGACGCAGCCAGCGCTCGTAGTGATTGACTTTAGCCTGGAAGTATTCGATCACCTAAAGGGAGTGTCGATGGACAAGGTTTTCTTGACAGCAGGTGTGAAGACGATTTTAAATCATACTTCTGAAGTCAAGCGTTCGGTAATTTTCATGGGCGTCCAAACTTTCACCCCGAAATTAATGGCGATCTCTTTTATGGGGATCCCGAATATGAAGGGATGATTATGTCCAATAGAGCAATGGAATTTATCCATATGGCAACGCCCGCAATTTCGCCTTTTCAATATTTCCAAAATATACTTTCCAAAATATACTTGACATCCGAGTTAGCGTTTTCTAAACTTCCCCGTCATCAAAAGAAATTTTCCGTCCAGAAGCAAGCCAGGCAGGATCCGTTCAAAACAGGTCCAACGAAAGGAGAAATTTTGTGAAAAAGATCAAAATATTATTCGTTGTTCTCATGGTATTAAGCCTTATGCTCTCCGCATGCACGCATGTGAATCCGCCGGTGGAAATTACAGGAAAAAGCACTTCATATATCGACTGCGGCAAAAATCCGCCGACACCCCGCGACATGGCGGGACACGCCCTCAAAGGGGAAAAGACCTTTGAATGGTGGTATTTCGACGGGCATCTTGATACGGGAGAAACCTTTGTCGGTGTCTTTCATGCACGGAGTTTCACATCGGGTAAACCGGTCGTAACCTTTTCCCTCTATGGATCAGACTGGATCAGGGACGGGTATGTCCGGATGCTGGAAGATGGCGAGATGAAAATCTCCGGCGAAGACTTGCAACTCAACTCTTCCGCTGGTTACATCCAGCGTCTTGATGACAAAACGGTTCTTGTCGGATGGGACATGAAAGGCATCAAGGCGGATTTCAAACTGACAACCCTGGCGCCCGGGTGGCTGCCGGCCAGAGGAGCGGATATTCCGGAAGAGAAAAATTTGTTCTTTTGGGCTGTTCACCAGGGCAGGAACCGGATTGAGGGGACCATCATCAAAAATGGTGTGGCACGAAAGGTAAAGGGAGAAGGGTACGCGGACCATAACTGGGGGACGAAAGCTATTCATGAGAGCACGCCCTACTGGATCTGGGGCAGGATACTTGCCGGAGAATATACGTTGATTTATGCCAACGTGTCACACAACGACCCGACGCTTCCGGCCATTCTTCCCCTGTATATCGCCAAAGGCGATAAAATGATCGCGGGCGTTAATGGTATGAGCATCCGGCAGAGGGATTTTGTTACCCATCCCGAACGGATGCGGTATTATCCCCAAAACGTCGATATCGACTATGCCGCCGACGGCGTGGAAGCGCATATCCGAATCCGCCATAAAGCGCTGGTGGAAAACCGCGACCTGATCGCCGAAGCCGGCCTGAACCCTTTCAAACAGTGGATTGCCAGGACCTTCATTGCCCGGCCGGCCTATTTCCGGATCATTGCCGATTACGAGGGCA
>CAZOPH010000068.1:0-10109 GCA_964581635.1 uncultured Smithella sp. | reverse complement strand
AGATGTGAGGAATATATAATTAACTAATTGATATTTATGATTATTTAATGATTATGTCGCTGAATGATGCAACGGAAAAAAGATCTTTCTACGCCTTCTCTTCCATGAAATGTTCAACCAGGTTGAACAAAATATGAAAAAACCAAATTTGATAAAAAGTCCTCACCCTGCAGCAATCTGCTGGGTAATTGAGCGAATACTCAATAATATTGTTTCCGAAGCATTGAAGCTCTCTAAGTCACGCTGCGGTAAGATTCAAATATTATGGTCTTCAAATTTCATTGACAAGTACTCGGTAACAGTCTTTAATGATTTACAAAATTTAAGATTTCCTCTAAATGAATTTTTTTAGCCAGTAAAAAAAGACATTATCATGACGACACAGTCACAACAAGATTGTCAAACTGCCTATAAGATTGCTTCTAAATGGAGAGATTTGAATATTTTTATTTATCTTACAGGCGAGTTTGGACTGAGAAATCTAACGGTCTTCACAGGCGACGTCAAACGGGAGATCTCCAGTCAAAAGGCACAGTCCGTCACCATTGACTTTTCTCAAGTCTGTTATTTGGATAGTGCGGCGGCTCTAGCCTTTGTTCAAATTGAAAAGGAATCCGCCGCCCAAAAGATCCCATGCCGTCTGGTAAATTTGAATGACGAATCCAAGGGAATTTTCAGCGTCATTCATGAGGATGCACTGATCCATCCATCTTTTAAATCTGAAATATCCGACGATGGCTTTATCCGTCAGGTGGGACAAGCCTCGCTGGATATCGCCCGCGATTTTGTTCATTCCGTCACGTTTATCGGCGAGCTGCTGGTTGCTCTTTTATACACCTTGAGGCATCCCAAGAGCCTCCGGGGAAAGGACGTTCTTTTTTACGTCCAGCGGGCAGGTGTGGATGGCCTGCCCATTGTCGCCCTGATCGGCCTTCTGATCGGATTGATCATTGCATTCATGTCGTTTTTGCAGCTGAAACAACTCGGCGCAAATATTTACGTTCCCGCGCTGGTCAGCTTCGGCATGATCAAAGAACTGGGACCGATTATGACGGCCATTTTGGTTGCGGGGCGTTCCGGTTCCGCATTTGCCGCGGAGATCGGCACGATGGTTGTCAACGAAGAGGTGGATGCGTTGCATACAATGGGCTTTGATCCGATTCGCTTTCTGGCTGTCCCGAAGGTCCTGGCCACCATCATTGTTGTGCCGATCCTGACCATTTACGCCGATTTTTTCGGCATTATTGGCGGCCTGCTCATCGGTGTTACCAGTCTGGACCTGACGACAAAAACCTACATCACCCAATCGATAAAAACGATTCATGTTTTCGATGTGGTCACCAGTCTGATCAAGGCTGCCGTATTTGCCGGACTGATTTCCGCCATTGGTTGCCAGAGGGGATTCCAAGTGCGTGCCGGCGCTCAGGATGTCGGGAAATATACCACCTCCGCCGTTGTCACGGCGATTTTTCTGATCGTGGTGGTCGATTCCATTTTTGCCGTTATGTTATATTACATTAAAAGATACTAAGGAGTATAGGTTTTGGAACCGTCGGAAAATAAACCCATCATCGTAGTCAAAAACCTATCCGCCCGCTTCGGAGACAATATTGTTTTTGAGAACGTCAGTTTTAACGCATATAAAGGAGAAGTTCTGGTGATTGTCGGTGCATCGGGGTGCGGCAAATCGACGTTGCTGAGGATCATGATCGGACTGCAAAAACCCTCCGCCGGTCAGGTTTTATATCAGGGGACCGATATTACCCACGCCGCGGAAAAAGATCTTAATCTGTACCGGCAGGATATCGGTGTGCTTTTTCAGTCCGGCGCCCTGTTCAGTTCGATGACGATCAAAGAAAACATTGCGCTGCCGCTTTCGGAATACACCGACCTCGATTCCGAAGCCATAAACCGGATTATCAAAATGAAATTGGGCATGGTTAATTTGACAGGCTACGAAAATCATCGTCCGTCGGAGTTGTCCGGCGGCATGAGAAAAAGGGCCGGCATCGCCCGGGCCATGGCACTCGACCCCCGCGTGCTTTTCTTTGACGAATTATCCGCCGGCCTGGATCCGGTCACTGCGATGGAACTCGACAATTTGATCATCAAAACCAATGAAGCCTTGGGAACAACAATGGTCATTGTAACCCATGAGTTGGAATCTATTTACAAAATAGCTCATCGAGTGTTAATGTTGGATAAAGAGGCAAAAGGTATCATTGCCGAAGGAAAACCCCTGGAATTAAAAGAACAGGCAACAGACCCGCGGGTGAAAAGTTTCTTTTTACGACAGTTGCCTACAGCACCCGCCGAACCGAGGTTTTATGTCAACTAAAAGCTCAAAATTCTTAATCGGTCTTTTTGTTATTGTCGGCCTGCTGATTCTGGCTGCCACCATCATCTGGGTCGGTGCATCCAGAGTCCTGATGAAGGGATCTCTCTACGCGGCATACTTCGATGAATCCGTCCAGGGATTACAAGTGGACTCAGCCATTAAATACCGGGGAGTGGAAATCGGCAAGGTTCAGAGCATTGACGTCGCACCGGACTACCGTCTGGTTGAAGTAATCATGAAAATCGACCTGGAAGGCGATTTGCAACACCACACCATCGCTTCGCTGAAAACGGCGGGAATTACCGGAATCGTCTTCATTGAGCTCGACCGGATCCAGGACGACGAATTATCCAATTCACCAAAACTTACTTTTAAATCAGACTATCCGGTTATTCCATCCCGGCGGTCAGAAATCAGCCGCTTTCTTTCGGATACAAGCGTCATTATGCAAAACATCAAAGATATCGATTTTAAGGGCATTTCCACTAACCTGAAAAATACCACCCAGGCTATTGAAAACTTTGTGAAAGGTAAGCGCGTCAACAATATCATGGCCCATCTCGAATCCACTTCCGCCAACCTTGACGAAACCATTATCAAAATCAACAAGACGATTGCCGAAGGAAAGGTAGATCGGACCATCAATGAAGCCCTGGGTATTTTATCGGATGCCCGTAACCTGATCGGGCAGGCGAAAAATGAAATCGATACTTTGAAACTGCGCGAAAAAGCAGACCGAGCGGATGCCATCCTCGGAGACATCGATAAACAAGCAAAATCAATCACCAGCGATCTGCAAGATACTTCGCAAAACTTGCGGACAACATCGGAAAATCTGCAAAAGCTCTCTGACAGTTTAAATAGAGATCCGTCGAATCTGATTTTTACAAAGCCCTTTCCGCCGCGAAAACCTATGGAATAACGAAAGGAATCAAGCAATGGAAATTTTTTTATCAAGGCCACTATCCTTTAGGAAACGATGGCAAGGCGTTTGTTTTATTCTGTTTGTTTCATCCTTCTTTTTAATAGTCGGATGCGTCACAAGTGCCAAGCCACCATACAACGTGGAAAATTATCTGCTCAATTACCAGGCACCGTCCTGGGACAACGCAAAAAAACTTGCGACATCCATCAAAGTTAACCGATTTTCTATTTCCGCCGCCTATAATTCAACGAACATGATTTTCCGTGACGACGCGTACAGCCTTGATTCTTTTAATTACTCCCGTTGGGCGGTCAATCCGGCCGATATGGTCGGCGACAGCCTCCTTGGCAATATAAGAGCGAGCGGTCTTTTCCGGGCCGTCTTTTCCCGCTATGAAACAGAGGAAGGTCGATTTGTCGTTTCGGGCGGGATTGAAGAATTTTATTTGCGGATCGATAAAAACAATAAAACAGCCCTCATCGGGATATCCATCTCCCTGCAGGACACCCGGGAAAAAGAAACCGGCAAGAGCATGATGTTTCAGAAGAAATACGTTCGGGAAGAACCCCTGCAAGATCAGTCGCCCCAAGGATACTGCCAAGCCACAAGCCAGGCCATGCAAGTTATCTCCCGTGAGATCATCAGCGATATATACACGGCTGTTAAAGCCACCGTTCAATAAGCAACGATTACGCCATGAAAGAAATTACTGTACAAACCCATGCCCGCTTCGAAATGATTGACATCACGGCGTCTGTCCAAAAAGCAGCGGGAGAGGAAAAAATCAATTCAGGCATTGGGCTGGTTTACACGCCCCACACAACCGCCGCGGTGACGATCAACGAAAACGCCGACCCAGATGTGCCTCGCGATATTCTGACGGCTTTGGATCGCGTCATTCCATTATCCGCGAATTACCAGCATTGTGAAGGAAATTCCGCCGCGCACGTTAAATCATCACTGGTCGGTGCATCCGAAATGGTCATCATCGAAAACGGCAGCCTGGTTTTAGGAACCTGGCAATCGATCTTCTTCTGTGAATTCGACGGTCCCCGCACACGCAAAGTCATCATAAAATTCTTAGTTTAAGGCTAATATCTTTGGCCTTACAGGTGCGTCAGACCTGAAGAAAAATTTCCATCATTTGCTCTTGAATCAATGCATTGCTGGCCAGAAGACTCGGCGATTGCAAATGCCATTTTCCACCTGCCAGATCAGAAATGACGCCCCCTGCTTCCTCCACCATCAGACAACCGGCGGCCGTATCCCAGGGCTTGAGCTTCAATTCCCAGAATCCGTCAAACCGTCCGGCAGCAAGATAAGCCAGATCCAATGCTGCAGCCCCGGCTCGCCGAATAGCCTGAGCTTTAGTTGCCATTGCATTGAAATAATTCAGATTGTTATCCGGACTTACCCGAATGTCATAGGGGAAACCTGTCGCCAAAAGACTACGGGATAAATCACTCACTGAAGAAACATGCAGTTTTTTCCCGTTGAGATAGGCGCCGCCCGACCGCTCGGCAAAAAACAGGTCTTCTCTGATCGGATCGTAAATGACACCGAACTCGACAGCTTTTTCTTTTTCCAGCGCAATGGAAACACAATAAAAAGGAAATCCATGGGCATAATTGGTTGTCCCATCCAGAGGATCAATAATCCAGCGTAGAGTTGCCTGTTCATTCTTCACGGCTGACTCCTCGGATAAAATCCCATGATCGGGATACTGACGGCTGATTTCCGCAAGAATCAGTTCCTCTGACATTTTATCCGCTTCCGTCACCAGATCGATGGCTCCTTTATAATAAATTTGATTGTTCCTGGTAACTTTTTCGACAAGCAACCTGCCTGCCCGTCGCGCTAGATTGTTGGCAAAATCCATGATTTCTGTCATGAGCGTAAACTCCTTATCAAGATGGTTATCTTAAAGTTTTAAACCATAAAGTATGCGAAAAAGTAAGAGTAATCTTAAAAGTTGCGCTGTAAAAGAAATAGTGCTAAACAAAACAAAAAACGTTTATTTGTGATAGGTTAATGACGACAGAGCAAGACGCTGATTCCACCTTAATTGATGTAAAAACGGCGCGGGAAAATACGGGGTTGACGCTAAAGGAATTGTTTGAGCGTACACGGATCAGTGTGGTCAATCTGGAGGCCATTGAAAATGGCGATTTTCATTTACTGCCCGTGCCGATATATAGTCGAAACTTCATCAAAACGTACGCAGATGCTTTAGGCGTGGACAGCAAGCCGGTCTTAATGCGTTACGAAAATTACCTGCAAACCCTGCAGCTAAAAGAAAAAAACAAGACAACAGAACAACCATCCCAGGCGCCTCTCGCCGAAACACTGAGACGACGTAAAGCCTTCCTATGGATCCTTTGTATTATTGTTGTCATTGCTGCCATATCCTTTTTTGTGAGCACCTATAACAAGCCGTCGCCGGGCGTACCGCTAAAAACCGAAGCCTCCAAAGAGACTGTGATCACAGGAACTCAGGAACAAAACACAGCGCAACCGGATCATCTTCCCATCGCCATTAATCTGCCAAACCCAGAGAATCCAACAGCGGTAAATCAAGCAAGCAACGAACAAAAACCACCGGTGCAGAAAACAGCCGAAGCGCAAATCCCGATCAACACAGCGTCTGCAGCGACGGCCAAGAATAACGAGGTCAAGATCGAGGCTTTGCCTGATGATGAAGAACCGTCCGCTCTGGTTGTTCGAGCCATTGAAGAAACCTGGATCAGGATTCAGGCCGATGACAAAGAATCTTTTCAGGTTTTACTTAAGCCCGGAGAAAAAATTTCTTATAAAGCGACGCGCTTTAATATGGACATTGGCAATGCTGGCGGAGTACGGGTCCAGTTTGATGGGAAAAACATAGAAAATTTAGGCAAGTCAGGACAGGTTATCCACTTGCGCTTACCATAAAACAAAAAACGAAAGAGGTAATATCATGTTTGGAATAGGCATACCGGAGTTACTGATTATATTGGTCATTATCCTGATTATTTTCGGCGTTGGAAAGCTTCCGGAAATCGGCTCTGCCCTGGGCAAGGGGATTAAGAATTTCAAGAAATCCGTCTCCGACAACAATGACACAACTGGCACGCCAGTGAAAAAAGAGGGAGACAAATAGCCCTCTGTCTCCCTGCTAAAGCTGATTGATAAATGGTTGAACGTTAAAAGGGCACATCTTCCATCGGTGTGCCGCCATTCGGCGCGTAGGACGCATCCGGGGTAGCATCATCGCCAGC
Source organism: uncultured Smithella sp. (assembly GCA_964581635.1). Classification (GTDB taxonomy): domain Bacteria; phylum Desulfobacterota; class Syntrophia; order Syntrophales; family Smithellaceae; genus UBA8904. The sequence goes on along the minus strand of CAZOPH010000068.1, from coordinate 3,589 downwards.
TTTGGCCTGTCCTTTGGAATCCAGCATCTTCATGTCATTGGCCACGATCTCCGTTGTGTAACGCTTGACGCCTTCTTTGTCTTCCCAACTGCGGGTTTGAATGCGCCCTTCGATAAAAACCAGCTTTCCCTTCACCAGATAGTTGCCGCAGATTTCGGCCAGCTTTCTGTACGTGACAATCTGGTGCCACTCGGTTCTTTGAACCTTCTCACCGTTTTTGTCTTTCCACTGCTCATCAGTAGCAATTCTGAAAGTGGTCACCATGGTGCCATCCGGTGTATATCGAACTTCCGGGTCCTTGCCCAGCCTGCCGATCAATATTGCTTTGTTGACCATTGTTCTTCCCCCTGTGAATGAAGTGCTATCATCATACATAACAACCGCCCCGTAGGCAAACACATTTTTTGTTCATTGGACGCTAGGTCCGCCCCGCGCCCGAACCACAATCCTGCTTGACTAATCATCAAAAAAAATATAGTCACACTGACTTTAGAAAAAGCGGAGAAATTATGGAAGACAATGATCTTTTAAAGGTTCGCCTTGAAAAAATTGCGTCCTTGAAAGCAGCGGGTGTAGATTTGTATCCCAATGGTGCAAAGCCTCAAAATACAACTGCCGAAATCATGGCCAGGTTCGGCAATGCAGACGGCGATTCCCTGGCTCAATTGACAGAAAAATTTTCTCTCGCCGGACGACTGATGGCTGTCCGCAGTTTTGGTAAGGCGGCTTTCGTTAAAATTCAGGACCGTAAAGGTCAAATGCAATGCTACATTGCTAAAAACATCTTGAGCGAGCAGGATTTTTTCATCTTTAAAAAGCTTGATATCGGTGATGTCATTCATGTTTTCGGGAAACTTTTCCGGACCAAAACTAATGAATTGACCCTTGAGGTTGAATCCCTGCGCTTAATGGCCAAATCGATTCATCCCCTGCCAGAGAAATGGCACGGCCTGACAGATATTGAAACCCGCTACCGGCAGCGCCATCTAGATTTAATCTCCAATCCCGCGGTAAAGGAAATCTTTTACCGGCGCAGCCTGATTATCAAATTGATGCGGCAATTTATGGACATGCATGATTTCCTGGAAGTGGAAACGCCCATGATGCAGCCGAGAGCAGGCGGCGCCGTTGCCCGGCCGTTTAAAACCCATCACAACGCATTAGATCAGGATTTCTATCTTCGGATTGCCCCCGAGCTTTATTTAAAACGCTTGGTCACCGGCGGACTGGAAAGAGTTTATGAGATCAACCGCAACTTCCGCAACGAAGGCATTTCTACCTTTCATAATCCGGAATTCACCATGATGGAGTTTTATTTAAGCTACGCGACTTACGAGGATTTGATGTCCTTTACGGAAGAATTATTCGCTTTCATTGCCAAAAATATTTTCAACGGGCTCAAATTTATTTATCAGGGGACGGAAATTGACCTGACCCCGCCCTGGCGGCGACTTCCCGTTAAAGATGCGCTTTTGCAGATAGCCGGCATGGAGCCTGCCGATCTGAACGATTCCTTAAGGGCCATTGCTTTCGCCCGCAAAGTCGGTTGCAATGTCAAGGAAACCGACCCGCTGGGGAAAATTCTCATGGCCATTTTCGATGAAGTGGTCGAAAAAAAGCTTACCCAACCGACATTTGTTACGCAATATCCCGTCGCGGTTTCTCCGCTGTCCCGTCGGTCTAATACAGACCCGGAACTTGTTGATCGTTTTGAACTTTATATTTACGGACGGGAAATCGCCAACGCCTTTTCCGAGTTAAATGATCCGGCCGATCAGCGCGATCGATTTGTCCAGCAGCTCAAAGAGCGGGAAGCGGGTGATGACGAAGCTCACGAAATGGATGAAGACTATATTCATACGCTAGAGTACGGCATGCCGCCGACCGCCGGAGAAGGAATCGGTATCGACCGGCTGATCATGCTCTTTACCGATTCCGCGTCCATCCGGGACGTTATATTGTTCCCGCTTTTAAGAACCAAACAGGAATGAGACACACGCCAAAGCTTATGAAGCTGTGAAATTAACTGTTTACCGGCAGGATATATTTTAATGTCTTACGAATTCTTTATCAGCAGGCGGTATATGAGAGCGAAACGTAAACAGGTTTTTGTTTCGATCATTACTCTTATATCGATTTTCGGTATTTTTCTGGGCGTGGCGGCACTGATCATTGTGCTTGCCGTCATGAACGGCTTTGAAGAAGATCTGCGCACCAAGATTCTGGGCATTCGTTCACACATCGAAGTAACAACCAGTATGTCCGGTCCGATGAAGAATTATACGGCTATACGTGAAGAAATAGACAAAGAACCGGGCGTTGTCGCTTCCACGCCTTTTATTTACACGGAAGCCATGATGCGAAGCCAAAATGGTGTCACCGGTGTTATTATCCGCGGCATGGATACCCAAAGCTCGCCCAAAGTGATTAATCTGGGAAAAATGCGGGAAGGTAGCATTGAACATCTCAATAAAATTTCCGATGACGTTTTGAAAGAACTGCCCGATGAAGATAAAAATCTGAGCGGGATCATGATCGGCAAGGAAATGGCAAGGAATATGGGACTTTTTCTGCACGATCCCATCACAATTATCTCTCCCGCCGGCGGAATCGCCACGCCGATGGGCATGGTTCCCCGCATGAAAAAATTTATTGTGGTGGGCATCTACGAATCCGGATTCTATGAATACGATTCAAAACTGGCCTTTCTTTCAATTAAAAGCTGTCAGGAATTTTTAGAAATGGGTGATACGGTTTCAGGTCTGGATATCGTCGTCCAGGATATCTACAAGGCGGATGTGATCGCCCGCAACATTCAAGGCAAACTGGGATTCCCGTTCTTCGCACAAAACTGGATGCAGATGAATAAAAACCTGTTTTCAGCCTTGAAACTGGAGAAACGCGTTATGTTTATTATTCTGAGCTTAATTGTTTTGGTGGCCGCCTTCAATATTATCAGCGCCCTGATTATGATTGTTATGGAAAAAAATAAGGATATCGCAATTTTGAAATCCATGGGGGCAACCGCTACCACAATTATGAAGATCTTTATTTATCAGGGGCTGATCGTCGGCGTGGTCGGAACATTTTTCGGCTGTATTGCCGGTCTGACCATCGCACTAAATTTGCAGAAAATTTCTTTGCTTGTGGAAAAGCTTTTTAATTTCAAAATTCTGCCCGGAGATGTGTATTACTTAAGTGAACTTCCTTCGAAAGTGAATTATAGTGACGTAGTCGTTATTGTCATAGGCACGCTGTTGATTTGTTTCCTGTCAACCATTTACCCTGCCCGGAGGGCTTCCAAACTGGATCCGGCAGAAGCCTTAAGATACGAATGATATATCGGATGCAACAGACAATATGATTATCCTTACAAATTTATCAAAAACTTTCGTAAAAGACGGCAACAAAATTGAGGTCTTGCGGAATTTAAATCTGGAAGTTGAAAAAGGAGATTCGTTGGCCGTCGTTGGAGTTTCCGGCGCTGGAAAAAGCACGCTCATTCACATTCTCGGTACGTTGGATCATCCAACATCCGGCACACTTTCCATTGCCGGTAAAAATGTTTTTGAGTGGAGCGAAAAGAAAA
>CAZOPH010000067.1:0-10247 GCA_964581635.1 uncultured Smithella sp. | reverse complement strand
GAAAGAAGCAAAAGCCGCACAGGCTAAAGTAAACGCGGCTCTCGATTAAGCCGGCATTGCCGAAAGACTGCGATAAGGTTATGATGTACTTACCTAAAACGGAAGGGACTAATCTTATATGTCTATCACATCGGTATTGAAAGATATGGAGAGATTTATCGGGAAGGAAATATTTGTTTCCGATTGGACACAGGTAACCCAGGAGCAGATAAATCAATTTGCCGACAGCACAAAAGATCATCAGTGGATTCATGTGGACGAGGAAAAAGCCGCCAAGGGACCCTTCGGCAAAACTATTGCGCACGGATTTCTAACCCTTTCGCATCTGCCGTTTTTCAGCTATCAGATGCCGCTGAAATTGGAAGGCGCCCAAATGTCCATCAACTATGGCCTGGATAAAGTGCGTTTTATCAATCCCGTGATCTCCGGATCGAAAATCCGCGACCGGATTGTTCTTTCCGCCATGGAAGAAAAACCGGGTAATCGTCTGCTGGTAAAGCAGACCCATACAATTGAAATTGAAGGACAAGGAAAGCCGGCCTGTATTGCGGAAGCGCTGGCGATGATTTTTTTCTGAGCATATAAGGATGCAGGGACTAAAGACCCGAACTGCTGGACCCAAACGTGTAGGGAACGGTCGCGTGACCTCGCGACACCGTTCTCTACATTCATGATCAGTTATGGACCGCCTGAAAGGTAACAATCTTTTGTCCGGCGTTCCGGGAAATTCTGCCTTCGCCTTCCAGATAGCGCAGATGGGCAATGGCTTCTCCGGTGGCAAACCATTTCTGGGCGATGGGAAAATCCGCCCAGGTTTCACAATCAATATCCCAGGTCATGCCGGCAGCAATTTCATAGGCATTGAGAGATACGCTTCCCAAAACGTCCATCACTTCCTCGGCACGCTCGCGGTGATGGGCTTTCAATGCATCGATTCTGCCTTTCAGATTCCCCTCAAAATTCCGGTGCCCGGGCAGGACAAGATCCACCGGTAAATTGTACACTTTATCCAGACTGGCCATATAGTCAGCCAGAGAATTGGTGGTATAGGCCCAAGATTCAATATGCGGCGTGATATCAAAAAGAACATGGTCGCCGGAGAAAAAAATCTTCTTATCTTTTTCATATAGACAGATATGCCCCTGCGTGTGTCCCGGCGTGGCGATACATTGCAGGCGGTAACCGCCGCATTCGATCACATCTCCGTCGTCGATTAATGTAAATTCGGGTTTCTTTTTCGGACTGTATTTGAAGCCGGGATGGCTGTCGAGCGCCTTTTGCAATTCGTCAGATGGAAATCCGTTGATTTCCGCAAAGTCAACCAGGGGTTGCCAGCTTTTATCATCGTCGAAGACCCGTGAATCAATCCGGCTGAAAAATATCCTGCTGGTTTCCGATGCCAGCCGTGACACAAGCCCCGTATGGTCGGCGTGCATGTGGGTGAGCATAAAATCGGTCTTGTTCAGATCAAGTCCCAGTTGGGCCACTCCCTGCTGCATCGCTTCATAACAAACACTGCGGTTGAAGCCGGTGTCGATGATCAGATTACGGTCTTCGCCTTTAATAACGTAGGAATTCAAATCTTTGAGTGGGCTGTTCGGCAGAGGCACAACAATCCGATAGAGTCTTTTCATGATTTCATCGATCATGGATATGCCTCCTTAAGGGCTGCAATAATAGGATACCGCCTTCACAAGTCGTATCCGGATGGTGTTTAATGATCCCCATAATCGTCTTTCGACTCATCTTGATCCGGCTCCGGAGCAAATAGCTCGTCGTCCAACTCCACAGGATAGAATTCATCCGGTAGCGCGCCGACAATCTTCAGCGGCTTTACAGGAAATCGGGGTGACTGGGCGGACGGAATCGGCGGTACCGTAGCGCCAGACGACGGTTCCGGAGCAGGAGAGTCCGACGACGCACTTTCAGGCACAACACTTTCCGTCGAAGCTCCTAAAGACTTTCTTTTTCTGTGGCGGGGACGGCGACGGCTTTTTCTTTTGGGGTGTTCTTCAACATCGCTCACTTCCGCATCCGTTTTGATGTCGGAATCCGTGTCCGACTCCGTCTCTTCAGCCAGCGTCAGCAAAGGGACACCCTGCATAGCGCTTACTTCCAGCGCTTGTTCTTTAACGGATTGCTGAATTTCGAAATTATCCCACGCCATATCCGATTTTCCTTCAATGACGAGGCAGACGCCGAAATTGGTTTCCAACTTCAAAAGCTCGGCTCTTTTGTTGTTCAGAATGTATAAAGCGATTTCATGCGGCAGGCTGACCTTCAACTCCGAGTAAATGCCTTTGACCGCTTCCGATTCAATTCTGCGAAACGCCCCCAGAGACACGTATTCCAGAGAAGGCCGCAGTCCGCTGCCTTTACAATATGGGCAGGTGATATAACTGATTTCCTGAATCGTGGATTGTTTCTTCTGCCGGGACAATTCCAAAAGTCCAAACTTGGAAATGCGGGAAAGCTGGATTCTGGCACGATCCATACTGAGGGCCTTCTTAAATGCTTTTTCCACTTCGGCGATATTTTTCTTGTCAATCATGTCGATAAAATCGATCACGATTAAACCACCCAAGTCGCGCAAGCGTAACTGACGTGCGATTTCCTCGCAGGCATCGACATTGGTTTTGAAAGCAGTTTCTTCAATATTTCGTTTGTTGGAGCCGCGGCCGGAATTGACGTCGATGGTGATCATGGCTTCCGTAGGATTGATGATAATGTAACCGCCGGATTTCAATTCCACGCGCTCCTGGTAGATTACCCGGATTTGTTCTTCCAGTTCGTAGCGTTCGAAAATTGGAACTTTGTCTTTATAATTCTTCAATATCCTTAAATGACGGGGGGCAACCGCTTTCAAATAAGCACGCATCTTGCGAAAGGTCTCGACATCATCGACCAGAATTTCATCGATTTCCAGGGTTAAATAGTCCCGCAGCGAACGCACGCCGAAATCCGTCTCCTGGTAGAGAAAATAAGGCGCGGATACACTTCCGGCTTTTTTGAAAATATCCTTCCATAGACGCATGAGAAACTGGTAGTCGCGTTGGATTTCCGGTTTGGTGCGGTTGATGCCGGCCGTGCGGACGATGAAGCCCATATCTTCGGGGACTTTGATCTGTTCCATCAGAGATTTGATTTTCTGACGGTCTTCTTCGCTTTCTATTTTACGTGAAATGCCGCCGCAGAGCTTATTGGGAAGCAAGACGAGGTATCTTCCGGGCAGGGAAATATAAGACGTCAGCAAGGCGCCTTTATTGCCAATAACTTCACGGACGACCTGCACGATAATTTCTTGACCGGATTTGAGAACCGGTTTGCCACCGGACTGACCGTTTTCCGGTTCGGTCAGATATTCATGGCTCACGTCCCGAAGCGGAAGAAAGCCGTCCTTGACGCCACCGTAATCGACAAAGGCCGCCTGCAAACCACGTTCGACTTTCAGCACCTTGCCTTTGTAAATATTCCCGGTGATCGGTTCGCGCACCGACATTTGAATATTGAATTCAATGAGTGTGCCTTTTTCGTCAATCGTGGCCATGCGCATTTGTTCCTTGTGCACGGCGTTAACGAGCATGATGTGTTTCATAAATGTCCTTTTCGGCTGCATCCATCATCACGCGTTTGCCCTGGGACCGGATGTCCGACCAACACGCAATTTGTACAACACAACCTTGTATATTTTATATAAAGGCGCTTACGTCGCCTTTTCCAATTCTAAGAAGCTCAATCGTGTCATCAATCAGACTGATGACACTGGATGGTTCAGGAACAATCGTCCCGCCATCAATAATCAAATCAACGACACGTCCGAAGTATTCGTCGATGAGGAAAGGATTGCCGAGGTCTTCACCGTCTTGCGTCTGCACGCTGGTACTGATAATCGGCTGTCCGAGTTCGCGTATCAAGGAAAGGCAAATCTGGTTGTCCGGCACGCGAATACCAGTGGTCGGCCTTTTCGGTAAAATGATTTTCGGAACAAGACGCGATGCCTCCAAAATGAACGTGTAAGGCCCCGGTAAAAACCGTTTCATGGTCTTATATGCGTAATCCGTGACGAGGGCATACTGGCTGATATGTTTTAGATCTGAACAGACAAAACTCAGCGGTCGTTTCTTATTTCTTCTTTTAATTTCGTATATTCTTTCAATACCTTTTTTATTGGATAAATCGCAACCCAGTCCATAAACCGTATCCGTGGGATAGATGATTACGCCGCCGTCCCTTAATACCTCCACCGCTTTCTTAATGAGGCGCGTCTGCGGATTTTGGCTGTTAATCGATAACACCGTCCAACTCCCGTTTGCCAGTTGCCATTTTCGCCGTGATGCATATACCAATAATTTTGAGATTTAGCAATGGCTGCAAACGGATTTCGAGAAAGAGAAAAATCATCTCTTTTTCTTGTCTTTACTGAGCTTGTACTCGATACTGTCAATCAGTGCCTGCCAACTGGCTTCAATAATATTTTCGGAAACGCCGGTGGTGCTCCAGAGTTCAGAACCGTCCGTCGAATCCAGCAAAACGCGGACGCCCGCCGCCGTGCCCTCGGAACCTTCCAGGGTGCGAACTTTAAAATCAACCAGGTGCATTTCCTTGATTTGCGGATAGAATTTTGTCAACGCTTTTCGCAAAGCGTGATCCAGCGCATTAACCGGACCGTTGCCTTCGGCAGCCGTCAACTCCTCCTCACCCTTGACAGATATTTTGATGGTGGCCTGGGAAAGACAAGGATTTTCCAGTGTTCGCGACGTAACCACACTGAAACACTCCAGATTAAACGGATCAACAAACTCGCCAATTGCTTTTTTCATCAAGATGGATAAGGAGCCATCAGCGGCGTCAAATTGATAGCCTTTGTCTTCCATCAGTTTGACCTGATGAACAACTTTGTTCAGCGCATTCTTTTTGTCCAGATCGATTCCTAATGCCTTGGCCTTATACGCAATATTGCTTTTGCCGGTCATATCAGAAACCAGCACACGCCGGCTATTGCCAACCCATTCGGGCTGCATATGTTCGTAAGCCAGTGAATTTTTCGTCACGGCGCTTACATGCACGCCACCTTTGTGCGCGAACGCACTGCGTCCTACAAATGGCCGCGACATCAAAGGCGGAATGTTGGCCACGTCGCTGATATACAGGGAAAGATTGGTAAGCTGTCGAATGGATTCAACCGGCAGACAATTCATTTTCATTTTGATTTGCAGATTGCCGATCAATGAAATCAGATCCGCGTTTCCACACCGCTCGCCGTACCCATTGACGGTTCCCTGTACCATTTTCACGCCTTCGCGGACAGCCGCAATGGAATTGGCGACGGCCAGTCCGCAATCATTGTGAACGTGGATGCCTGAACGTTCCATTGGAACAACTAAAGATATTTTTTTAATGATCTGTGTGATTTCATGAGGCATGGTGCCGCCATTCGTATCACAGAAAACAATCTTGTCCGCGCCCGCATTCAAAGCGGCCTTCACCACCCGGGTTGCATATCGGAAATTATTCTTATAACCGTCGAAAAAATGCTCCGCGTCAAAAAGTACTTCCTTGCCCTTGGATTTTAAATAGGCAACCGAATCGCGGATCATGGAAAGATTTTCTTCCAGGTCAATCTTTAAGATATCGGTGACATGCAGGTCCCAGGATTTACCGAAGACGGCCACGGCGGGTGTCTCGGCCATAATTAATGCCTTAAGGTTCGGACAAGCCTCCGGGCGCATGTGCGGCTTGCGCGTGCTGCTGAACGCGGTCAATTTAGCATTTTTAAACTTCACCGTTTTCGCCATTTCAAAAAAGCGCATATCTTTGGGATTGGAACCGGGCCAGCCACCTTCAATATAATGGAAATGAACATCGTCCAGTCGCTGGGCAATACGCAGCTTTTCTTCGGCAGAAAAGGTGACCTGTTCACCCTGCGTGCCGTCGCGCAGTGTCGTGTCGTAAATCAAAATCTGGTTTTTGGTCATGATATCCTCTCTTAAAAAAAAACCGCTGCCTTCTTTGCTTGGCAGCGGTTTGGAATTTGTTTATTTCAGGTTGAAACTATTCCACGGCCAAGCCTCCCATGCGGAAGCAAATTATAATGTTGATAATTATTGTTTCAGTGTGGATCATCATACGCCTTACACCATTAAATGACTAATTTTTATGTATATTAATTTTTCATGGAGATTTTGTCAATCAAAATTAATGGAACGAGATGTTTTGTTGGAAAATCTTGCAATCAATGGTAAATATATAAAAGAAGATGCTTAAGTTCCTGAAGAGGGTGTGAATGCCATGCGTCCATCTTCAGGAATAACCTTTACCAATCAGGAATGCGCGTGAACGGACTGAATTTTTTTCACCAATTGATTATTATTCTCGGCTTCTCCATTCCTGTTATTTACATCTTCAATAAAATCAAACTGCCTTCCATTATTGGTTTTCTCATTACCGGCATTATTATCGGGCCTTTCGGCTTAAAACTGATCCATGACATAGCCGGAATTCAGCTCATGGCTGACATTGGCGTTGCTTTTCTGCTTTTCACCATTGGCATCGAAATTCGGTTATCCCGATTCCTGAAACATTTGTCCGAAATTCTCCTCACGGGCGGCTTGCAGATTCTGTGCACATTTATCGTGGGGATGATTATCGGACTTACGATGCAATTGAGCATCAGCCAATCTATTTTCATCGGCTTTATTCTAGCGCACAGTTCATCGGCTTTGATCTTGAAGATCCTCAAAGACCGCGATGATGAAGCTTCCCCACAAGGCCGAATCTCCATCGGCGTCATTTTGTTTCAGGATATGATGGTTGTGCCGATGATGCTGCTCATTCCGTTTCTGGCCACGGAAAGCGGGCCTGACGCTTTGATGATCGTCTGGAAACTGGTCAAATCCATTCTGATCATCGTCGTCATTCTGGTCGCTGCCCGCTATGTCATCCCCCGCGTGCTGGAGCGTCTGGTTAAGATGAACATGCGCGACGTGCTGGTGATTGCCTCCGTGGTAATCACTATGGGGATCGCCGGGATAACGGAATCCCTTGGTTTGTCGCTGGCCATCGGCGCTTTTCTGGCTGGGCTGGCTCTATCCGACACGGATTTTACACATCAGATCACCAGCAACATCAGTCCGTTCCGAGATGTCTTCTTATCGGTTTTTTTCGTGGCTTTCGGCATGATCCTTAATCTGGATTTTCTGCGGGAAAACTCAGAATACATTATCCTGATTTCTCTGATAATCATCGGAATTAAGGCAACGATTGTCTTCGGTTTGGTTAAACTGCTGAAATACCCCTTGCGTGTTGCTTTGCTTTCGGGTGTTTTACTGTCCCAGATTGGCGAATTTTCTTTCGTTCTGGCGTCTCAGGGCTTTAAAAACAACATCATCTCCAATGACATCTATCAGACCTTTATTGGCGCATCCGTTTTAACTTTTATTGTCACGCCTCTGCTTGCTTCCCTCGTTTATTATTTATTGGCCCGAAAAAATATTTTTGATCCGACACAACGAGCTGTTAAACTTGATGAACGTGTCCCTGTGACCAATCATGTGATTATCTGCGGAATGGGACTCAACGGCAGAAATCTGGTGAAGGTACTCAAAGATACCGCCATTAATTACGTGATTATTGATCTTAACTTTCAGAAAATAAGAAAATCGAAGAGCAAGGGAGATAAAAACACTATCTGGGGTGACGCCTCCAGCGTAGAAATCCTACGGCGCGCAAACGTGGAGGCCGCCCGTGTGATGGTCATCGCTATCTCTGACCGTTTTCTCACAAAAAGCTGTCTCTCCAACGCCAAGGCCATTCATCCGAGTTTGCATGTAATTGTAAGGACGAAATATGTCGCCGACATCGAAGACCTGCTGGCTCTGGGAGCGGACGATGTGATTCCTGAAGAATTTGAAACCTCTATTCAAATATTCAGCCGGGTTCTTAAAATGTTTCATATTCCCAATAGTATTATTCTTGCGCAAAGCAATATTATCCGTAATAAATCATATGGTATTTTTCGGGAAGTGCGTTATACGCAGGAAGCTTTTGATCAGATCAGCCAAATTCTGGCGCAGGGCACCATTGAAACCTATTATATTGCTGCCAGAAACCCTATTATTGGTCGCAGCATCCGGGACATCAACCTTAAAGCAAAATCGGGTGCCATGATTATTAATGTCATCCGCAATAACCAGACCATTACCAATCCACCCAGCGACTTTGTCCTTCAAGCAGCGGATCAGTTGATTCTTTTCGGAAGTCATGATGCGATTGACTTGGGTCTGAAAATACTGGACGGGAACAATCATGACGACGCATCAACATAACCATCATCAAACGAGAGAAGAATCCTGGGGTAAGCGCCTGGTAGCTTCCATGGTCATGAATCTAATGATTCCCGCGGTGCAGATTTATGGCGGGATCATATCCGGCAGTATGGCGCTAATCAGTGACGCGCTGCATAATTTAAGCGACTTCATTTCGCTGGTCATCAATTACGCGGCATTGATCATTGGAAAACGCGGCCCGACATTAAAACATACTTTCGGCTTCAAGCGTGTGGAAATTTTTGCCACATTAATCAGCGTAGCTCTTTTATATGGCGCGGCTTTCTACATTGCCGTTGAGGCGTGGCAGAGATTCCGTGAGCCTCAACCGATTATCGGACAAATGGTTATCTGGATTGCCTTGCTTGGTTTTGTCGGCAACATTCTTTCTGCCCTGCTGTTGCATGCCGGCTCGAAAGTCAATTTAAACATGAAAAGCGCTTTTCTACATATGCTGGCTGATGCAGCAACTTCCCTCGGCGTGGTAGCGCTCGGCATTCTATGGATATTTAAACCCTGGTACTGGCTCGATCCGCTATTTTCCTGGCTGATTGTCGCTATGATTTTATACAGCGGTTGGAGCTTGTTAAAAGACAGCGTTCTGATCCTGATGAATGCGACGCCGCCCGGAATTGATTTGGAAGAAATTAAACAATCATTGGAATCCATCGATGGTATAAAGGAAATTCACGACTTGCATGTCTGGAATCCGTCAAGTGACAGCATAGCCCTGGCCATGCACATTACCGTTCCCGACCAAATGCTGGGCAGGGTGGATGAACTCGCGTCTCAGGTTAGGACAATTCTTTCCAGTAAATTCAGCATTGATCATCCGACCTTGCAGTTTGAAAGCAATGGCTGTAATAACGGACAGCTTCTATGCTGCGTGCCGAAGAACGGCCATCAAAACCATAATAAACATCATTAGACAGACCTATTGTAGAGGGAGAAAGATATGGACATATTAGTAAGCAAACAACAGGGTATCCTCAGAATCGAATTCAACCGTCCGGACAAGAAAAACTCGATTACGGCAGCCATGTATCAGATGATGGCGGATGCCATCAAAGATGGAGAAGAAGATACGGCTGTGCGCGTGATATTATTTTGCGGCAAGCCGGAGGTTTTCTCTGCAGGCAACGACCTGGAAGACTTTATGAATAACCAAGAGGATGTTGCAGATCGACCGGTGGCACAATTTATGCGGAATCTCTGCACGGCTTCCAAGCCAGTCATTGCAGCCGTATCCGGAATGGCCATCGGCATCGGCGTTACCATGTTATTGCACTGCGATCAAATTTATGCGGCTGAGCATACCAAGTTTTCAATGCCGTTTACCAAACTTGGGTTATGCCCGGAATTTGCCTCCAGTAAACTACTGCCGGAAATGATCGGCTATAATCGCACAGCTGAACTGCTACTCTTCGGAGAATCTTTTTCCGCTGAACAGGCCTTTGACATGGGACTGGTCAATAAAGTTTTACCGGCCGAGGATTTGATGACCTATGCTTACGCACAGGCGGCAAAACTGGTCATCCTTCCGGCATCATCTCTGCGCACAACCAAACGTTTGATGAAAGCCCGACATGCCGATGCGGTGATTGCTCAGATGCTAGAGGAAGGCAATCACTTTAGTGCCATGCTTCAGTCACCGGAAGCAAAAGAGGCGTTTGCCGCGTTCTTCGAGCGGCGTAAACCGGATTTTTCGAAATTTTCTTAAAAAGAAATTTTATGCAGGGTTGACCATAATTAAAGACATGGAATCTCTGTTTAAATTATTAATAAACAATAAGAAATATTTCACATATTTTAACTTTGCCACGAGTTTAATTATGTGCTATAGGGCTGCCTCGTCATTCAAGATATCGCGCGCCCATGGCTCAGCTGGATAGAGCGCCAGACTACGAATCTGGATGTCGGAGG
>CAZOPH010000066.1:0-10551 GCA_964581635.1 uncultured Smithella sp. | reverse complement strand
GCAAACATTGCCCCGGTTACCACGATAAAGCTGTTTGCCCAGACCTTGGCTATGGTGATTTCGAATGGGACTAGCGGCATGACGAGCAGGTGTTCCACCGTCCCGCGCTCCTTTTCTTTTATAAGTGCCGCAGCAGGTAGGATGATGGCGAGCATGGTGATCATTTGTACAAGAAAAACAACACTCATAAACCAGGAGCTCTCGCAGTTCTGGTTGTAAAGCACGCGGGTTGTAATCTGAATGGGGTAGGCAGATGCTTTCTGAGATTTCAGGAGATAGGCGTTGATCTCTTCGTTGACAATCCTGTTCAGGTAGGACGAACCGAGTTTGGCATAGCCTATGGCTGTGGCATCTATATTTATTGCGATATCGGGTGATTTTCCTGAAACAATATCCTCCTGAAAACCTTTCGGGATATGGATAACAAAGATATACTCCGCCCTGTCCAGGATCTGGTTGATCTCATGAAATGTGATCGCTCTGGGTTTTTGGAAATATGGCAGCTTAACAGCATCGATGATTCGGGCGGAAAGGGGGGACTGGTCTTCGTCAACATAAGCCACGGGAGCGTTTCGCACCTCCAATCCGGTACCCTTTGCAGTAACAATGATCATGATAGTAAAGCAATAGATGACCAGGGCAATTAGGATATAGTCATAACGGAAGCTGATAAGTTCCTTTAAACCCAACCGGTAGATGTGCCAGAGTTTTCTGATCATGCTATTTATCCTGTTTTTTCAGTAAGAAGACCGTCATAGTCTGGATGGTCGTATAGATCATGACTAAGAAGACAAAGTTCCATACCAACTCTGGAAAACCGATACCCTTGGTGAAGGTACCCACGCTGATGTTCAGAAAATAGCGGGCAGGAAAGACCGATGACATGAACTTGGCCCCTCCTATAAGAGAAGAGGCCGGAGTTGTAAGACCTGAAAACGTAAAACTAGGTATCATGGTAATAACAAATGCCGCAAGGAGAGAAGCGATCTGCGTCTTGGTGAAAGTCGAGATGAACAGGCCTAGGCCGGTGGTAATAATGATATAGAGCATCGCCCCGGTAACTAGGGCGGGGAAACTGCCTTTAAAGGGGACGTTGAATAGAAATTTAATCACTGCAAGAAGGATAATGAAGGTTATTACCGTAATCACAATGTAAGGGATCTGCTTGCCCCAGAGGAATTCAAGCCTGGTCATGGGACTTGAGTAGAAGTTGGCGATAGAACCCAGCTCCTTTTCCCGCACCACACCGATGGCCGTGAGCATGCAGGGAACAAGCATGAGAACAACAGCCAGCAGGCCGGGTACAATGGAATATTTGCTTTTTATCAGTGGATTATACCAGTACCGGGGCTGAACATGAGTGGATGAAGAAGCCACAGGTATGGGGGAGCGATCGATGAGGTCCTTGAGATAGGACAGGTGCACGGCCTCTGCATAGTTCTTAGTGGTCTCGGCCCGAAACGGCATGGTGCCTTCAATCCAGAGCCCTACGGAAGGGCTCTTACCCCTCTTGATGTCTTTTTCGAAACCAGGAGGGATCTCGACGACCATATTGAACTTGCCGCCCTGAAAGCCTTTGTCAAGTTCGGCGTGGGAGCGTATGAGTTTCTGTTGACTGAAGTATCGTGAACTTGAGAAATATTCCAGGTAATCGCGGCTGCACATCATCTGATCGTTGTCAATGACACTATATTTGATATTTTCGATATCTGTTGATATGCCGAAGCCGAAGACGATGAGCAGGAAGGGCGAGACAATGAATGAGATGATAAGCCTGATCGGATCGCGGTACAATTCGATGGCTTCTCTTCGAGCCAGGGCAGCCAACCGGTGAATATCAAAGAGGCGTCCATGTTTTTTGACACGTTCCGGTTTAAGCATGAACGGGACGTTCTGTTTTTCATCATCCATCCCGTTGACGGTATTGCTGGCAATATCATCTTTCATATAGGCAATAAAGGCTTCTTCGAGGGTATGGCAGCCACGCATGCGGACAAGCTCTTCAGGTGCGTCGCAGGCAAGGACGCGGCCCATGCTCATGAGGGCGACCCTGTCACAGCGATTAGCCTCATTCATGTAATGGGTGGTCACGAAGATGGTTACGCCGCTCTCTCTGGAGAGGTTTATGATGAGCTCCCAGAAATGGTCTCTAGCCACAGGATCGACTCCAGATGTGGGTTCGTCAAGGATCAGGATTTCGGGTTTATGAATGGCGGCAACGGCCAGGGAGAGACGCTGGCGAATGCCCAGGGGAAGGCGTTCAGTCTGATCGTCCATGACGTCGTTTAATCCGAACTTCTCAGCCATTTCCTTCACCCTCGAAGGGACATCCTCCTTCGGCAAATCGAAGAGATGGGCATGCATATCCAGGTTCTGTCGCACGGTAAGTTCGCCATATAGCGAAAAGCTCTGCGACATGTATCCGATGCGCTTTTTCAGCTCGATACTTCCGGTTTCCACAAAGCTGTCGAAGATGAAAGCCTGGCCATTTGTGGGATGCAAAAGCCCGGTGAGCATCTTCATGGTAGTGGTTTTGCCGCAGCCGTTCGATCCGACAAAACCGAAGATTTCGCCCCTCGGTATGGTGAAGGAGACATCATCAACCGCAGTAAAGTCACCGAACTTCTTGGTAAGGTGTTTTGCCTCAATGGCGGATCCGTCATTTGATGCTATTCTTGGTGGTGTCGTAAAGATCCTATGACCATAACGCATCTCTTCAGGCAGCATGGCGATGTATGCTTCTTCTATGGTCGTCGTGCCGGTCTTTTTCTTTAACGCCTCGGGTGTTCCTGAAGCAAGGATCCGGCCGCCTTCCATCATGACGAGCCAATCAAGGTGTTCAGCCTCATCCATATAGGCCGTTGCGATAATGATGCTCATTCCTTTATGATGGGTGCTCATGTCCTTGACGAGTTCCCAGAACTGGCGCCGTGAGAGGGGGTCGACACCGGTCGTGGGTTCATCCATAATGAGTACTTCAGGGTTGTGGATCAGGGCACAGCATAGACCCAGTTTCTGCTTCATGCCGCCTGAAAGCTGACCTGCCGGCCGGTGGGCAAAAGGTGCAAGATTTGTGGCCTTCAGGAGCAGTTCGATCCGCTCGTTTCTCTCGACGCTGGTGAATCCGAAGAGGCGTCCGAAAAAATCCACATTCTCATAGACTGAAAGTGTAGGATAGAGATTCTG
This sequence comes from uncultured Smithella sp., assembly GCA_964581635.1. Classification (GTDB taxonomy): domain Bacteria; phylum Desulfobacterota; class Syntrophia; order Syntrophales; family Smithellaceae; genus UBA8904. The sequence goes on along the minus strand of CAZOPH010000066.1, from coordinate 7,365 downwards.
CCCGAGGCCTTGGGGAATATAAGCAATCTGTGAGCAGACGTCATGACGGTGGGTGCCTGAGCGCATGGTGCTGCCCAAGACATGAATGTCACCGGTCTGTATCTTTTTCTGGCCTGCAATAAGACTGAGCAGGGTTGATTTGCCCACGCCGTCGGGCCCGATGAAGCCCACGTTGCATCCGGCGGGGATATCAAGATCAATTGAATCAAGGACGATCTTCTTGCCGTAGCAATGTTTTACTCCGTCAATATGTGCGATGATCTCATGGCCGTTCATGCGGGCATTCACTTAAAAAGTTCTGTCCATTTCGCGGACGGATTCAAACGGATATATGCAACACCAGGCATGCCTGGCTTCAACCGGGGGTCATTAAATTCCTGAAATCTGATTCTTACCCGGAAAACAAGCTTCTGGCGCTCCTCCGTTGTTTCAACCTCTTTAGGGGTGAACTGTGCTTTTTCAGAGACATAAGCCACCCGTGCCAGAAATTGCCTGTCCGGTATGGCATCGAGCACAACCTTGGCATCACCGCCTAAGGGAATGATGCCGGCATATTGCTCGGATAGATACACATTCATGTAAATATCCGTGTTGTCAATAATGGTCAGTACCTTGCCTCCATTGGGCAGAACCTCGCCTGGTTCTGCAAGGCGGGATAATACCTGTCCCTTTATGGGGCTCCTCAGCATGCAGTCATTGATCTCTGTTTTTAACCTCTCCGTTTGGGCAACTGCGGACTCAATAGCACCTTCGGTCTCGACGATTAATGATTTTGCTGCTGCATATTCTGCATCATAGGTCTCCTTGACGGTCCGATTACGATCGTGTTCCTGTTGCGTAAAAATGTTTTTTGCAAAGAGAGTATTGGATCGCTCAAGCTCTTTTAACGCAAGATCCCTCTTAACGCGAATGCCTTCAACTCTGGAAAGGGCCGTTTCACGCGCTTGTTTTGCCCGCTTAACTTCGGCCTCGGCCTGCTTCAATAGGGCCTGGAGCGTACTTGCGTCTATCTTGGCCACGATCTGGTCTTTAGCAACGAAGTCCCCCTCTTTCGCGAGAACTTCTGTGAGACGCCCTGCAAGCTTTGTTGCAATATCCACTTCGGTTGCCTCAAGGCGGCCGTTGCCCATCACAAAACCTTGCGGGAGGGCATTTTTGTCTTTGTTGATATAGAGATAGAAAACAAGAATTCCTGCCAAGAGAACCAAGACCACGACGATGACTGATTTTTTAATAACCTTCCTCATTTGCGGCCATATCCTCCTCTTTATAAAACGCCATTTATAATCATCAAAAAACGGGCTGGACCGTTCAACTCACGATATAGTTTCAGCAAAGTGTCTTCTCAAATAATAAATCAGGCCATTCATGGAATTTTGGAATACCTTTTCGAATACAGCTCCGGAGGGACATGATTGAAGATAGTACAATATGATAATAAATTCCTTTTTGTGATGCGCGAGTATAGGAAACAGGGTCCTGTCTGTCAAGACAATCTTGAGCACAGATGATGGGGTACCGTGTCGATGTCTATGTGACATGAATTTATGATTACGAGGAAGTTATCCTTTGCTTCAAAGAAAGACATTACACGCATTAATGAATATCCATCACACACTTTGCTTTGCCGACTTGAGGACAAAAGTTTCAATATCGAGCATGATTTCCTCGCTGTGCATATATTTGTTCGAGGGGCAGGCAATGACGGTTGCATGGGGCAGCCTTTCTGCCATGTGACGGATATTTGCTGCTGAGTGCAACGTATCCGTGGGAGCGTAAGCCAAAGCTACTGGTATTTGCACGCTGTCCAAATACGGCCAGACCTGGTAACGCTGCTCAATGGCGGCCCTGGCCGAAAGCTTGATTCTCTGAGGGTGCGCTGCACGCAGTGTTTCATTATAACGCATCATCTGTTCGGGTTCATTTTTGACGTCAACCTTGAAGGTCTTTATATACCAGAGAATAAAATACTTGATCGCATGATAAAGAAACGCCGGCAAAAACAGCAGCCACTGCAAATACCACGGTGCCTTGAAATCGCTGTTTGGAGCTATCAAGAAGGCAGCACCCGCTGTCAATCTGCCACCTTTTAGGGTTTCCAACAAGGTGGTCGCTCCAAGGGAGCTGCCGATCACTGTTGCGTGTGGCGAATTGATTCCCAATTGGCGGCAAACGCTGATGAGGTCCTCAGCCATCCTTGCAATACTGAAATCCTCCGGGGTCAGTTTCTTTTTCTCAAAAAGTGCCGACCTCTTTTCCCGTGTTTCAATATAATAGACCGGTCTTCGGGCAGCCATAACCTTCAGGAGGGGTATCCATCCGGATACGGCGGATACCCACCCGGCCACAAAAATGATGGGATCTTCGCTAACAGGCTTTTTGGGCCGCCAGGTCATGACACGTAGATGAACACCGGCCTGTACGCTAACCGACAATGTTTCGTAGATTGAATCCGGAAGTGCAACCGGATCTAAAAGAGGGTTGTCCAAATGGACCTCCTAGGTGTGGGTGGGTTGCGCAAACCTCTCACTTTACGGTTAAAATCTTATGATGGGTGTTCTTGTGTGTCAAGCAAATCTTGGCCACATAATGTCGGAGTCCGTAATGTTCATTACGGCTTAAAATTTTGTGTGAATAGGGAAAATAATAAACAACCATTCAGGAGGAACATCACGCGAAAAGTCCATCATCGGTGTTTTGATTTTCGGAATTGGCTGCGTCTTGCATCATTCACTTTCTGCTGTTTAGGGAATTGAGAATTTAAAAATGGATGAACTCTTAATTTACCTGTGATATGAAATCACAGTTTTGTTCCAGGTGAGGAGAGACGATGAAAGGATTATTTGCGCGCAAACCGCTTGAGCTAATTGTAAAAGAACCTGAATATGAGCAGTACAAGCTGAAGAGGGTGCTTGGCCCGTGGGGACTCGTCAGCCTGGGGATCGGCGTTATTATCGGCGCGGGAATTTTTGTTCTGTCAGGACAAGCTGCAGCAACGTATGCCGGTCCGGCACTCGTGCTCTCGTTCATCATTTCAGCTGTGGGATGCGGATTAGCAGGTCTTTGTTACGCCGAATTTGCTTCCATGATTCCCATTTCAGGTAGTGCTTATACCTATGCTTACGCAACGCTGGGAGAATTTCTGGCTTGGATTATCGGCTGGGATCTTGTGCTGGAGTACCTTTTTGGCGCATCGACTGTAGCGGTCGGGTGGTCTGGATACGTGGTGAGTTTCCTGAAGGATATTGATATAATCATCCCCGCTTTTTTATGTCAGGCTCCGTTTTCTTATTCCCTGACGGATGGATGGAATACCACCGGTGCAATTTTAAATTGCCCGGCTGTCTTCATAGTCGGACTCATGACCACACTCCTCGTAATCGGTATCCGTGAGTCAACGACGTTTAACAATTTCATTGTCTTAATTAAATTGACTGTCATCGTTCTCTTCATCGGAGTGGGAATTTTTTTCATCAACTCTGCCAACTGGTCGCCATTTTTACCTGACAATACCGGTCAGTTCGGTTCATTCGGTTGGAGCGGTGTCCTGCGCGGCGCAGGTGTGATCTTCTTTGCCTTCATCGGATTTGACGTTGTTTCCACTGCGGCACAAGAGGCGCGCAATCCTCAGCGAGACATGCCGATAGGCATTCTTGGATCTCTTGCAGCTTGCACAATTATTTTTATCCTTATGACCGGAGTCTTGACCGGAATGATGAAGTACACCGAATTGGCTGTTCCGGATCCCATTGCAGTTGCTGTCAATGCCGCAGGACCGGGAATTGCGTGGCTTAGACCATTCATTAAGATCGGTGCCATTGCGGGGCTTACGTCGGTAGTGTTGGTTCTTCTTATGGCGCAGCCGCGCGTCTTTTTCTCAATGGCACGGGATGGGTTACTGCCCAAAGAATTTGCCCGTGTGCATCCCCGCTTTAAAACACCATACATCCCGACCATTCTTACGGGATGTATAGCAGCAATCGTATCGGGCCTCTTCCCTATTAATATTCTGGGGGAACTGGTGTCCATAGGAACATTATTAGCATTTGCAATCGTATGCATTGGTGTGCTTGTCCTTCGTTACCGCAATCCGGATATCCCCCGTGTGTTTCGCACACCTTGGGTTCCTTTCGTTCCTGTTGCCGGTGCTCTCGTCACCCTGCTCCAGATGGTGTTTTTGCCCCTTGACACTTGGATTCGCCTTCTTGTCTGGATGGCCATTGGCTTCGCCATTTATTTCTTTTACAGCCGGAAACACAGCCAACTGAGAATTTTATCACCAGAAAAATAAAGGACACGTTGATCGCGGATCGGAATCAAATGATATGGATTATCCATGGGAAAAACCATTATACAAATTTATGAAGTCCAAAAGCCTAAGGAAGCCGAAGCACTAATCGATTTGGGCGTTGATCATATCGGAAGCGTACTCACCGATCCGAATAAATGGAGCAGTGCGGCCATTCGCAAAACGGGCCAAGTGATCAGGCAGGCGGGGGCGAAAAGCGGCTTGATACCCCTGTTTAAAGATCCGAGAAAAATTTTTCAGGCCATTGATTACTATCAGCCGGATTTTGTCCATTGCTGTGAAGCGCTTTCACCCTTTCCGGGCGATAAGGCCACGGTTGTGCGCGAATACGACGCACTGCTTTCTTTGCAGTTGGACTTGAAAGACCACTTCCCGCAGGTCGAGATTATGCGCTCGCTTTCTGTGCCGCAAGCCGGTTTATCTCCGGCCCACGATATTCAAAAAAACATCCTGCGCTTTGCCGAACTCTTCGCGCCATTTTCAGATTATTTTCTCCTCGATACGCTGATCGGCAATCCGGAGAATCAATCGTCTCAGCCGGTGTCAGGTTATGTCGGGATTACCGGCGTTGTCTGTGATTGGAACATAGCCAAGGCCGTGATTGAGAAAAGTCCCATACCGGTTATTCTGGCGGGTGGGCTCTCCGGTCAAAATGTCTATGATGCCATCGTCTCGCTGAAACCGGCCGGTGTGGACAGCTGCACACAGACCAACGCTGTGGATAAGAATGGCCGGCCTGTCCGCTTCAAAAAAGATATGAAAAAAGTCCGGCGGTTTGTTGAGGAAGTTCAGCGCGCCGACCGGTTTTTTCAGGGAGACAATTTTGCCGCGCAGCCCATCCATACAAAGGGAATATAAGACCATTACGGCGATGATCGATCTGTACTGCCGTGAGCATCATCAGACCGGTGCTTCCGGGTTGTGCTTTACATGTAAGGAACTGCTGACCTATGCGAAGTCACGATTGGACAAGTGTCCCTACGCAAAAGACAAACCGACATGCGTAAACTGTCCGGTGCATTGTTATAAACCCGAACGGCGAAAACAAATTCAGCAGGTGATGCGTTATGCCGGTCCCCGCATGCTGTGTTCCCATCCACTTTTGGCCATTCGTCATCTGTTGAAAAATTTCAAAAAACCCCAGGCGGTGAAATTATGAAGATCGCTGTGATCGGCGCCGGCCCCGGTGGACTTTACGCAGCGCTTGCGGCGGCAAGAGAAAACATTGAGGTTGACCTTTTTGAAAAAAGAAAAGTCGGAGAGGGGATTGTCTGCGGCGAGTGCATTTTTGATTCACTGGCGATTATGACCAAGCCGGGTAGAGGATTGTTGCACCCGGTTGACGAAGTTGTTCTGAAGGGACGCGTGGATTATACTTTTCCTCTGAGCCGGCATCGGAAATTGTGGATGCTCGACCGCCGGATCTGGCAGCAGGATCTGGCTCGCCTTGCTGAAAACCTTGGTGTCCACATCCATGAAAACGCCAAAATTACACGGACCCGCCTGCGCCAGATGCAAAGGGAGTATGATTGGATTTTTGATGCCAGCGGCGCGCCGTCGATGACATCCCGACTCTATCAGTTTTCGGATAAGTATTTTAAAGAGTATCTTCTGGCATATCAAGTCGTGCTGGCTGGTGATTTCAGTGCGCTTTGGCCGCGCATCAAGGTTGCCTTTTTGCCGAACCTGCCTGCTGAATTTCAGCCCGCTTACGCCTGGGTTTTCCCCAAGGATACCGGGCGGGCCAATGTCGGCGTGGTCTGTACCGTGCGCGGCGTCTTGAGGAAGGACCAATTGGATTTGAAAAAATTGCTGGCGGATGCTTTATACACGGAGGGTCTGACCGATGCAGCCATCTTGGAAAGCGGTAGCGGCATTGCGTCAACCCGTATGATGCCACGTCTTGTTTACGATAATATTGTTCTGATCGGCGACGCCGCGGGCCTGACATCAGCCCTGCACGGCGGCGGGATCGACATGGCTTGTTTGAGCGGCGTTCTGGCTGTCGGCGCTGTTATGGACGGCAATTACGGGGTTGCAACCTATGAGGAAAAACTGAAGCAATACGTGAAGGAAAAAAATGCACTGGAGGCGGTTGCCATTCGAAAAATGAGAGAGTTGAACTTTGATCAGTTTGATGTCCTGCTGCGAGGCGTAACTTCCCCAAGCAAGCTCGCCCGTTTCAGGACCGCTCTTAACCATATGGATATGTTTTACGTCACAATGAAGTGGTTTGGGACGAAGAAACCAATTCCCAAATGGCCGGTTTAGATTCGGTTTATCCGGCTTTAGCGTACTTTAAATGGACTTTTATGAGATAAGTGAGACGAACATAAAAAAAGCCCCTCCGGAAGGAGGGGCTTAAGCATAGACAGTTTTAAAATAATCGATGAAGTATTAACTTATCACTGAACACGTTTGTATGGTAAAGCGGAAGTGTATCCAACTGCAGAAAGAGGAGATGTTGCTCCTCCAGATGCAGCCCATGACCATCCCACAATCGCCTGCCATCCTCGCATAGTTGTAGTTGCCCCGGTCATCACCCGGTTACCGGCAGCACCATAAGGGGGTAGTAGTGTGCCCAACGCGTCATAAGTGTTGACTACATAAGCCGGGTATAGATCGTGAACCTTGTACATCATCATAAGAGTGTAAAGATCAACGGCTATTTTGTAAAGAGTTGTCTCATCTGCAGGATTTATAAATGTACCTGCGCTAGTTGGAATGTTATCATTCATACCATAGTTTGGACTCGATGTATTGGTATCCATAGGACAGAGATAAACATCATAACCCAAACCTGTCAAAGAAGTAGTTGGAAGAATTTGAACGTAAATACCTGCAGCATTTATAAAATACGTACTATTAACAGCAAACATTCCCATTTGTAGAGATATACCGACAGCAGTATAGATATCAGCAGCCTTAAGGTAAGTCGTGAGAAGTGGATAACCCAGCGCACTTTCATCAAGCGGATCTCCTCCAAGGGGTAACACATTGTAAAGATCGGCAAAGGAGATATTGGGAAGGGGAGATACCGCCAGTGGATCGCGAAT
>CAZOPH010000065.1:0-10556 GCA_964581635.1 uncultured Smithella sp. | reverse complement strand
AAAAAACAGCCCCGGAAATTACCGCTGAAATAATCGTGATCAAAACCAGCGGCGATATCATGCAAGACATTTCGCTTTTGCAGATTGGCGGCCAGGGCGTATTTGTCAAGGAAATTGAGGAAGCGCTGCTATCCGGCAGCATCGATCTGGCGGTGCACAGCATGAAGGATGTGCCTGGTGAAGCGCCGGCAGGGCTTATCTTTGCGGCCATTCTGCCGCGTGAGGATGTGCGTGATATTCTGGTGTCGCGCGGCAACATCAAGATGGAATTTATGCCCAAAGGGGCGAAGATCGGCACCGGATCACTTCGCCGGGGTGCGCAGATCAAAGCCATGCTGCCCGATGTGGAGATTGTTCCGTTGCGCGGCAACATTGACACGCGTCTGAAAAAAATTGAAACCGAAAATCTCACAGGGGTTATTCTGGCGGCGGCGGGAATGAAACGGTTGGGCTATGTTCAAAGGATAGCGCAGTATTTGCCGATAGAATTGATGCTGCCAGCGGTTGGTCAGGGTGCGCTGGGGTTGCAGATACGAAAGACGGATTCCGAATTGTTAAAGGTTCTGTCTAAACTCAATCATCCGCCCACCGCCACGGAAGTGACAGCAGAGAGGTCGTATCTCAGGGCCCTGGGTGGCGGGTGCCGTTTGCCGATTGCGGCCTACGGTCTTATTGAAGGACAGCGATTGACTCTCCAGGGTCTTGTCGCCGCGCCGAATGGAACCAGCGTTATCCGGGATAAAGTCTGGGGTGCTCTTGATGAAGCGGAAGAGCTGGGTAAGAAGCTGGCTAATATGATTATGGAGAAGGGCGGCAAGCAACTCTTGAATCTGGTATGCTGAAAAATATGATCGAAAAAACGAAACCGGGAAAAGTCTATATCATTGGCGCCGGGCCGGGTGATCCCGGGCTCATCACGCTCAAGGCCGTTGAATGCTTACGTCTGGCTGATGTGGTCATTTACGATAATCTGGTCAATGAAGAATTGCTCAAATATGCGCCGGCGCATGCACATTTCATTTACGCGGGTAAAAAAGGCGGCGATCACACCCTGTCGCAGGATAAGATCAATGAGCTACTGGTCAAAGAAGGTCGGGACGGGAAGATCGTGGCGCGACTTAAGGGAGGCGATCCTTTTATTTTCGGGCGTGGCGGCGAGGAAGCCGAAGTTCTGGCAGCTGAGGGCGTTTTGTTTGAAGTGATTCCCGGCGTCACGTCGGCCATTGCGGTTCCAGCTTATGCGGGCATTCCGCTGACGCATCGCGGGCTGACGTCCACAGTGGCTTTTATTACCGGCCACGAAGATCCGACCAAGGACAAGAGTGATATTGACTGGCAAGCGCTGGTTGGCATCGGCACACTGGTTTTTTTGATGGGCGTCAAGAACCTCGGGCAAATTACCGAAGCGCTGATGTCACGTGGCAAATCACCCGCCACACCGGCTGCGTTGATTCGCAGAGGCACAACGCCACGGCAACAACTTCTTTTCGGGACACTGTCCACCATTGTTGACTTGGCGCAGACCGAGCATTTCAAGCCTCCAGCCATCCTGGTAGTTGGTCAAGTTGTTGAATTGAAAGATACCCTGCGCTGGTTCGACACGAAGCCACTATTTGGCAAAGGTGTGGTGATCACTCGTCCTGAAAGGCAGGCGGATGATTTGGCACGGCTACTCGCAGCACAAGGTGCCAATCCAATAGCGTTTCCGACGATCGCGATTGAACAACCTTCAAGCTGGAGCGAATTGGATGAGGCACTTGATCAACTGGAAAGTTACAACTGGCTGATCTTTACCAGCGCCAACGGCGTACAATTCTTTTTTAATCGTCTGCGGGAAAAGGGCAGGGACATTCGCGATCTCAAAGGGATCAAGATATGTTGTATCGGCCCGGCCACGGCCGGACAGATTGAAACCAGAGGGCTAAAAGTCGATCTGATTCCTGATGAATACATTGCCGAGGGTATTCTGAAGTCGTTTGCTTTTATGGATTTGTCCGGTCAGAAAATTCTGATTCCGCGCGCACGGAGTGCTCGCAATATGCTGCCCGAAGGTTTGAAGAAACAGGGTGCTAAAGTTGATGTGGTGACAACATATCAGACGGTAAATTCCGGCAGAAAAAAAGAAGAGCTGGCAACTTTGATCAACGCGGGCGAAGTGGACGTGATCACCTTTACCAGTTCATCGACTGTGACTAATTTTGTCGAAATTATGGGTGCCGATAATGTATTGCCGCCTCATATTAGAATAGCCTGTATCGGCCCGGTGACGGCGTCCACCGCCAAAAAATTCGGCTTCCCTATTGATATCACGCAGGCGGAATATACGATGGATGGCCTCGTGCAGTCCCTGATACAATACTTTGAGGGTAAAGCTTCTTAGCTGATCCATGAGAGGAAGATAAATGATTGGTATTTCCAAATTATACTGCGGGGCGGTGGAACCATCCGATGTGCTGCGTTACAACCGGCACTCCGGACAATTGCCTTCCCATCTGCTGCAATTTTCGATGGACAAGAAACCAGTGGTTGTTTGGAACATGACACGCCGCTGCAACCTGAAGTGCATTCACTGCTATTCGAATTCCGCCGATATCGATTATCCCGATGAGCTATCCACAGAGGAAGGCACGAAAATGATTGACGACCTGGCGGCATTCGGCTCGCCGGTGATTTTGTTTTCCGGCGGTGAACCGCTCCTGCGACCGGATCTCCTGGAACTGGCTCAGTATGCGACCAATAAGGGGATGCGCGCGGTGATCTCCACCAACGGCACCCTCATTACGAAGGACATCGCGGTAAAACTCAAAAAGATTGGTTTGTCCTATGTAGGGGTCAGCCTCGATGGCTTGAAAAAAACACATGACCGTTTCCGCGGGATGAAAGGCGCGTTTGAACGGGCAATTGAGGGTATCCGTAATTGCCGTGATGCAGGCATTAAAGTGGGGTTGCGCTTTACCGTCAATAAGCACAATCTGACCGATGTGCCGGCTATGTTTGATCTGCTTCGCAAAGAAAAAATTGAAAGGATGTGTTTCTATCATCTGGTTTATACCGGCCGCGGCTCCAAGTTACGCGAGGAGGATTTAACACACCAGGAAACGCGTATGTTGGTTGACCTGATTGCAGCCAAAACCAAACAAATGTTTGATGATGGAATGTCCCCGGAAATCCTCACGGTCGATAATCACGCCGACGGACCCTATCTGTATCTGAAAATGAAGGAAGAAAATCCCGAACGGGCCAAAGAAGTGTTCAAACTTCTGGAAATGAACGAGGGCAACAGCTCGGGAGTCGGTATCGGTTGTGTCAGCTGGGACGGCGAAGTTTACGCCGATCAGTTCTGGCGCAATCAGCCGCTGGGCAATGTCCGGCAAAAGCCCTTTAGTGAAATCTGGACGGATGAAAAAAATGAGCTGCTGATGAAATTGAAAGATAAGAAGAAACACATACACGGCCGCTGCGCCGGATGCTGCTGGCTTTCTGTCTGTGGCGGCAACTTCCGGGCACGAGCAGAATCGGAAGGTGATGTCTGGGGACCGGACCCCGCCTGTTACTTGACGGATGAAGAAATTTCCATAAGGGAGGGCTAGATTATGCAATTTCCTGAATACCGGGGACGCAGATTGAGAAAAAAAGAAAGCCTGCGGCGGTTGGTTCGCGAGACAAAATTAAGTGTTGATGATTTAGTCTATCCGTTGTTTGCGGTTCCCGGCAAAAACGTGAAAAAACCGATTACGTCGATGCCCGGCCAGTTTCAATTGTCAGTGGATTATATCGCCAGGGAAGCGCGCGAGGCTTTTGAACTGGGAATACCGGCGGTGCTGCTTTTCGGCATTCCCTCCAACAAGGACGAACAGGGTACCGGCGCTTTCGCCAAAGACGGCATTGTGCAGCAGGCTGTTAAAAGAATCAAAAATGAAGTTCCCGAAATACTGGTTATCACCGATGTTTGTTTGTGCGAATATACCAGTCATGGCCATTGCGGCATTTTGGAAAAGGGGCTGGTGCAAAACGACATGACGCTGGAAGTGCTGTCGGAAACAGCTCTGTCGCAGGCGCGTGCGGGTGCGGACATGGTCGCACCCTCGGCCATGATGGATGGACAGATAGCGGCCATCCGCGAAATGCTGGATGAAAATGCGCTGGAAGATATTCCGATCATGGCATACTCTGCAAAATACGCATCCACGTTTTACGGGCCTTTCCGCCAAGCTGCCGAGAGCGCGCCACAATTCGGCGACCGCAAATCCTATCAGATGGATCCGGCCAATGCCGACGAAGCGATTCGAGAAATCTCACTGGACGTCTCGGAAGGCGCGGACATTATCATGGTTAAGCCCGCACTGCCTTATCTGGATATTATCTGCCGTACCAAACAGGAATTTGATTTGCCGCTGGCTGCATATAATGTGAGCGGCGAATATTCGATGATCAAAGCCGCCGCCCAACTGGGCTGGCTTGATGAGGAAAAAGCTATGCTGGAATCCCTGACGGCAATCAAGCGGGCTGGTGCGGACATCATCATCACCTATTGGGCCAAACAACTTGCAGAGGTGTTGAAAAGATAAAATGATACGGGATATGTTTATTTCACCCTCCCCCAACCTCTCCCCTCGAGGGAGGGGAGCAGCTGTAAGGATGATTGCCTGGGAAGTCACTCGCAGCTGCAATCTCAACTGCAGACATTGCCGCGCCGCGTCACACCTTGGCCCGTATCCGGGGGAATTATCCACCGATGAATGTTTGAGGCTTATTGACGACATTGTGAGCGTGTCCAAACCGGTGATCATTTTGACCGGCGGCGAACCGCTTTTGCGGCCGGATATTTTTGATATTGCCGCTTATGGGACCAGCAAGGGGTTGCGCATGGTCATGGCGACCAATGGCACGCTGGTCGATGAAGTGATTGCTCGAAGGCTGATCGAAAGCGGCATCCAGCGTGTCAGTATCAGTATCGACGGCAAAGACACGTTAAGCCACGACGATTTTCGTGGCCAGCCAGGCGCGTTTGACGGTGCGATGCGGGGTATTGAAGCAATGAAGGCCGTGGGTATGGAATTCCAAATCAACACGACCATTACTACTGCTAATTTGCATCAGATCAAAGACATTCATGATCTTGTTCTGAAGATTGGCGCTGCGGCGCATCACATCTTTTTGCTTGTGCCGACAGGTCGTGGCAGGGATTTGGCCCAGCAGGCCATTTCTGCCACTGATTATGAAGAAACACTGATGTGGTTTCATCAGGAAAGCCTGACATGTGAAATTCAACTCAAAGCCACCTGTGCGCCGCATTATTTTCGTATCATGCGCCAGAACAAGCCCAAAGGAGAAAAGCCTGTAAAAAAAGCTGGCGGCCATTTTCATGAATCCACGCGGGGTTGTCTGGGCGGCATCTCGTTTTGCTTTATTTCCCATATAGGCCAGCTACAGCCGTGTGGCTATCTGGAACTGGATTGCGGCAATGTGCAAAAACAGAGTTTCGGCGAGATCTGGGAGCAATCCGCGGTGTTTCGTAATCTGCGCGATTACAGCAAATACGGCGGCAAGTGCGGACGCTGTGAGTTTATTAAGGTGTGCGGCGGCTGCCGCGCGCGCGCGTACGAGGCGACGGGTGATTATTTGTCTGAAGAACCATTGTGCTTGTATCAGCCGGGCTTTTGAAAAACGCCCATCTACGGTGTTGTGTTTCATCATTCGTCATTGCGACGTATCAAAGAATACGTCTCACTCCTCAGGACTTGTGTTCCTTGTAGCTGGGCATTTTTGAAAAGCCCGAAAGCGGAAAAAATAATAAATGGACGCTATCGATAAAAAAATATTAAATATTCTCCAGAAAGAATTTCCTCTGGAAGAGGAGCCTTTCCGTGTAATCGGTGAAAGATGCGGTATCAGCGAAGATGAAACCCTGGACAGGGTTCAGAAACTGAAGAATAAAGGCATTATCCGCCGCATTGGCGCAGTGTTTGACGGGAAAAAGCTGGGGTGTGTGAGTACCCTGTGTGCCGCGCGCGTGCCGGAAGATAAAATCGACATCTTCGTTCAGGTCGTCAACGCCAATAATGGCGTTACGCATAATTACCGGCGCGATAACGAATACAATATCTGGTTTACGGTGAGCGCCCCGAGCGCTGAAGCGCTGGAAGCCTTTCTGGCAGACGTAAAGCAAAAAACCGGCGTAACGGATATCCTGGATATGCGTGCGGTGAGGACCTTCAAGATAGATGCTTCATTTGATATGTAAATTACCTTGACGAAAAAACAGAGCAGGCATGTACTTTAAATCGGAATCAATGATGGCTGAACACAAAAAGAATCCCTTACTGGCCTTGGTGGACGGCAGCAATTATCTTTATCGCGCTTATTACGGTATTCCCGCGCTTACCAACTCGAAGGGTTTTCCCACGAACGCCATTTACGGATTCACCACGATGTTGATGAAGCTGCTGCGTGATCTTAATCCGGATTATGTTGTGGTTACCTTTGATCTCAAAGGGCCGACGACACGCCATGGAGAATTTGAAGATTATAAGGCCACGCGTAAGTCCATGCCCGATGATCTGATCCCCCAGGTTCCGTTCGTTAAGGATGTTGTCCGCGGCTTTTCAGTATGCATTATGGAAAAACAGGGTATTGAGGCGGACGACCTGATCGGGGCGCTCACGGTGCAGGCAAGTGAAAAAGGATGGCGCACGGCCATCATTTCCGGTGACAAGGATTTGATGCAGCTTATTGGTGATTCCGTCACGATGGTCGATACGATGAAAGACAAAACCTATGACGTGGCGGCCGTGAAAGAAAAGTTCGGCGTGGGTCCCGAAAAGGTGGTGGAAATTCTGGGACTGATGGGCGACACATCCGACAACATTCCCGGTGTGCCGGGCATCGGCCCGAAAACGGCTAAGCGGCTTATTGAAGAATATGGTTCGGTGGAAGCGGTTATTGAAAATGCGGAGAAATTGCACAACGTAAAGCTACGCGAGAGTTTCCGTCAGCATGCTGAGCAGGCGAGGCTGAGTCGTCAGCTGGCGCTGATTCGCAAAGATATTGATATTGATTTTAATTGGCAAGACGCAGCCCGACGTGAGCCGGATAAAGAATTATTGACCAGGCTCTTCAGCGAATTTGAATTTTCATCACTTTTGCAACAGATCAAAGCCAACGCCGCAAAGCCGGTTAAGGAATGCAGCGTTGTCGCGGATAGAGCAACGCTTGATAAATTAATAGCGAAACTGCGAGACCGTTCGGAAATCGCCTGCGAGATCATCTGGGAGAAAAATCCTCCACAGGAATTAGTCGGCATGACTTTGAGCGTGGGAGACGAATCATTTTACATTCCGTTTGGTCATGCCAATGCTAAAACACAGTTAGAGCCAAAAGACGTATTTGCGGCACTGGCAACTGTTTTTACGAATACAGAAATTAAAAAATATGTCTATGATTTAAAAACAGCGCTTGTTTCTCTGGAAAATCTTGAAGTGAGGCCTGGCGATGACCTGCAATTGGCCGCTTATCTGCTTAATCCGGCCAGGCGTTCCTATGGCCTTGATGAAATCGGCTGGGAATATCTTCATGAACATATTCCCGCGCCCAATGACGTGGCTGGTGGTAAAGGAAAAACCTATCCTCTGGCACTGGTGCCCGTCGATAGGATGGCCGTTTACGCGGGGCAGCGGTCAGACGCGATTTTAACGCTTGCTCCGGCTCTAGACGAAAAACTTAAAGAAGCAGGAGCGACCTCGCTCTATCGTGATCTGGAAATGCCATTGCTATACACACTGGCCGCGATGGAGAAAAAAGGCGTGTTGGTGGATACTGCGCTTTTACAACAGATGTCTGAAGAACTGGAGCAATTGCTGTCTCTATCCGAAACAAAAATTCACCGTCTGGCCGGAGAGAAATTCAACATCAATTCTCCCAAACAATTGCAGGCAATTCTTTTTGAAAAGCTCAAACTTCCCAAAGGTAAAAAGACCAAAGAAGGATACTCCACGGATGTGGATGTGCTGTCCGACCTGGCCCGCAGCCACGAACTGCCGGCTGAGATTCTAGCTTATCGTTCTTTGTCCAAGCTCAAATCCACGTATGTAGACGCGCTGCCCGCGCTGATCAATCCAAAAACTGGAAGGATTCACACATCCTATAACCAGACCGTGGCGGCGACCGGCAGGCTTTCCAGCAGTAATCCCAATTTGCAGAATATTCCGATCCGGACACTGGAAGGCAAAAGAATCCGTCAGGCTTTTATCGCCGCGCCCGATTGTGTTTTGATTTCTGCCGACTATTCGCAAATAGAACTTCGTGTTCTGGCGCATCTGTCCGAAGATAAAACGCTTTTGGCAGCCTTTGCCTCCGATGAAGACATACATACCCGCACGGCCTCCGATGTTTTCGGCGTCTTTCCGCAAATGGTCAGCCCCGACATGCGAAGGCAGGCTAAGGTCATTAACTTTGGCATTCTCTATGGGATGAGCGCATTCGGCCTGGCTAAGGAACTGGGTGTTTCCCAGAAAATCGCCCAGGCTTATATTGACGGTTATTTTGCCCGCTATCAAAAAGTGCGTGACTATTTGGACGGCATTCTGGAAAGTGCAAGGCGCGACGGCTTTGTTTGTACGCTGCTCAACCGCCGCCGTTATCTTCCTGAACTCAAAAGCAATGTTCCTGCCATAAGACAGTTTGCTGAACGCATGGCCATCAATGCCCCCATCCAGGGCAGCGCCGCAGATTTGATCAAAATCGCGATGGTCAATATTGATCGTTTGCTGACAAAAAATAATTTGACCGCGAGTCTGATTATGCAGGTACACGACGAACTGGTCGTCGAAGCACCGGTCAAAGAAAAAGAAGAAGTCATGGCGCTTGTCAAAAGAGAAATGGAAGAGGTGATTAAGCTTAAAGTGCCTCTGAAGGTAGAGATTGCAGTGGGAAAAAACTGGGACGAAGCGCATTAGAGAAATGCTAATATCTGAGCTTTGTGCACGGCGAAAAAGTTACCAGGTAAAGGATAGAAGAGCCCTAAGCTTTGGTGGACATCCATTCTTTTAGGTAGTAAATTTCAGGCCGGTGCGTTATTTAAATTCAAGGGGGTGAAATGATGAAACAGTTGAGAATATTTTCCCTTATGTCGTGTTTTGTCGTGGTCTTGGGTTTCTTAATCTTCTCTTTTTCTTACGTCTCTGGGGCGGAAGATACACCCGAAGCACGAGAAGCACGGATAAAAAATTGCATTAGTTGTTGCACCAATAAGCAGCTCGTCTGTTTAAATTTAAATCCAGATCGCAGACTTTGTGCCGCAGAAAATCAAAACTGTGTTGACACCTGTAATTCAGAAGGTGTTTCTCCTTCAGCATGGAGTGATTGTTGGTCTCAGCCTGACAAATAATCAAATATGAATTGATTGTATGGGCAGTGAATTTTAACATTGCTGACGTGCAATCAAGTGAAACAGATGCACACAACTCTCCGCCTGAGTGACAGTGTTTAGATATTTTGTCGCCGGAGTAATAAATTCCGTAAGAAAAGGTGTCACGACGTGGTGGTTTTTTCCCCTAACGTGTAGGCCTGTTTCATGGCCGATTCGTTTTTGACAATGTCTCCCTTATCATTTGCGGAGGCCATGACGGTGCCGAGCCAGCGCATTTTGGTCATTTCTACGGTTGATTTAAAACTGTGCACAATCGGGTCAGCCGTGTTTACATTTGAATCTCCGCAGACGGTAATCAGGCCGATGCGTTTGCCCCGCATTTTCGGATAGTAAATCTTTTGCCAACGCCACTCTTCATCAAAGAAAACACACCACCGATCCAGATAGGCTTTCATTTGTGAGGTCATCGCCCAAAAATAAACGGGGCTGCTGTGGATGATAGCGGAGGCTTCCAGTATTTTCGTCTGAATTTCAGCCATGTCGTCCTTGATGGCGCAGATACCCGTTGTGTTGCATTTCTTGCAGTCTTTACAGCCGGCGATGTGCTTACGGTCAAGAATGATTTTTTCCACATCGGCGCCGGTTTCTTTGGCTCCTGCCAGCGCTTGACTGAGGAGAACGTCACTGTTGCCTCCCATTCGTGGACTTCCCATAATGCCGAGTACTTTCATATTTGTCCTCCTGATCCATATTTATAATAATAACAGTTTAAATTGTTTATGTAGGCTATCTCTTTTGCGTTCATTTGTAAATAATAAGGTAAAATTCTCTATTAGCTACCTCAACTACCGAATAAGAGAATAAATATTTTCTACGATCAAAAAATTTCCATGTTAAAATAATTGAAGAACTAAATATTTATATGTGTTAAAAAACTTCACGGCCGAAACGTAAAAATTAAAAGGAGGCGCAAGAATTCAGGTGTGCTCCGATGCACAGCCTTCAAAAGGCATGCTGCGTTGCGCGGCGGCTTTACTGGCTCCTGATTTACAAAGAATTCCGGTGATGATTATGACCAAACCTTACCATCAATTCAAGTATAACTGTGCCGAAAGCAACAACTTTACCATCATCGCTCATCGTGGCGCGTCGGCTTATTTCCCGGAAAATACGATGGTCTCGTTTGAAG
>CAZOPH010000064.1:0-10605 GCA_964581635.1 uncultured Smithella sp. | reverse complement strand
GATTATGATTTGTAATTTTGCATAGTTGATTAAAGCTGTCAAATAAACACTTCAGGAAGCAGCTGTCTGGCTTCAGGAGGGCGAAGGCCAACATATAAGGAAAATGATGCAACAGGCGACCGATAACTAAATAACTCAATACGTCTCTGTCCCAGAAGAAACATAAATCAGAGAGTCAGACATCACGAAAAAACAGGGACGTCGGAGCTTTTTCTCCTTAGTCCCTGTTTCACTGATAAACTTGTTTTAACGCATTTACTGTTTCGGTATGCCTGCTCCCTGAATTTTCATTTCAAATTTCTGGTGGCAACTCAGGCAATAGACCTTGGATTCGCTGTGCGCTTTGTGGCAGACCGTGCAGGCAACATCGCCCAGGTGAGACTTATGGGGATTGCGGTCTTTAAATTCAGTCGGTTCTGTTTTTTTCGCCAACTGATCCATTGGACCATGACATTCAAGACATTTTTTGTTT
This sequence comes from uncultured Smithella sp., assembly GCA_964581635.1. Taxonomy (GTDB): domain Bacteria; phylum Desulfobacterota; class Syntrophia; order Syntrophales; family Smithellaceae; genus UBA8904. Next base: position 10,133 of record CAZOPH010000064.1, on the reverse strand, counting down.
TCCACAGTGGCATCGGGTACAGGTAATTCTTTTCCGTGACAGTTCGCACAGGAAATAAAAGCCTTGGCATGCAAGTTGTCCATGTAGGCCGATGAAGCCCACGATGTGAAAATTCCTTTCGTCAGATCCAGATCTTCTTTCGTCGGTGCCCCCCAGGATTCTTTTACGCCCGCCAACCCGAAGCTCTTTGAAGCCTGCCATTGATGACAGGCCAGGCAGTCCAACTTTCCCTTTGGAAGCAAATGCCCCGTATGGATGCGCGTGGAAAAAGCATTTTTCATTTCCGTACCCGGCATGCCCGGTTGATGGCATGCCGTGCAAGAGGACAGCTCGTTGCCCTTCACTGGCGGATGGCTTTGGGGAACCAGTGAGGAAAAATCGGCATGACATGTTTTACAGGAAGTATTGGCCTGTGAGGGCGCTTTGGCGGCTTTTGCCGTCTTGGTGGGCTTTGCCGCTTGCACTCCGATTTCGCCAAAAACTGCAAATCCCAGAGTCAATGCGACAACGGCTATTAAGAGTAACCAGAATTTTTTCATGTTTCACTCTCCTCCAGGACAAGCAGGCGGCCCATGAAGCGCACGGGCCGCCCGATGTTTTGATTTATGCTTTGGATTTCTCCTTTGCTGCATTGGTTCCGGCGACACGCCCGAAGGATACGGCGTCCGGAATAGCGTTGCTTCCCAGACGATTGGAGCCGTGCACACCACCTGCTACTTCACCTGCCGCGTAGAGGCCGGGGATGACTTTGCTGAAAATGTCAATCACCTGTGCTTGAGGATTAATTCTGATGCCACCCATGGTATGGTGAATCGCCGGCCACTGGGAAATAGCGTAGAACGGGCCTTGCACCATGGGGATCATCACCTTGGTCATGGATTTGTTGAAATCGGGATCTTTACCCTCTTCGATATACCTGTTGTGCTTGTTGATCGTTTCGACCAGAGCATCGGCCGGGATGTTTATTTTACCGGCCAGTTCAGCAATGGTGTCTGCCTTGACGAATCTGCCTTTGGCAAGGCCTGCGGCGACTTCTTGATTGGATCCGCCCATCTTTAAGACCATTGCTTCACTGAAGATGGAGTAAGTCGGTTTCGCGTTTGCGCCCAGGTTAATCTGGGCAAATGCACAGACGTCGCGGCGTTCCAGTTCGTTGACAAAGCGTTTGCCCTGTTTTGAGACATAAACAATGCCGTAACCGGGGCCGTTAAACGGATAAACAGCTGGTGTGTCCAGGATGCCGGTTTCCGGCTCGGCAAAAGGATAGAGCTGAATGAAATTCATCTGCAGCGTGTCGGCTCCGACATACTGGGCAAAGCGGATCATTTCACCCGTTGCGCCCGGATGGTTGGTGCAGTTGAAGGAATCGACCAGCCGGGGATTATGAGCCAGTCTCATTTTCAGATCGCGACTGAATCCGCCGGAAGCCAGGATTACAGCTTTTTTTGCTCTAATATTCAATGTTCTTCTGCCACGTTTGACTTCTACACCTAATACCGGGCTTTCCGGATCGACATCCTTACGCCATATCCAGGTGACTTCGGTATTGAGCGCCATTTTTGCCCCGCGTTTCTCTGCTATTTTACGAAGGGCTTCCGTATATTCCCGGCCGACGCCGGCCACGGCTGAATGAGTCCTGTATGCTGTATGACCGCCCGCACGCGTAACCGTCGGTCGGATCTGAGCTCCACCTTCATCGATCATCCAATTCAAGGCGGGTGCCGCACCGTTGGCCATCACTTCCACCAGTTCCGGCAGATTGTAAAAGTCACCACCCTTGACCGTATCATTGATATGCTGCTTGGGGCTGTCATCACCCAGATTCAGATTCTGGCGATAGTGGAATTTGCTGTCCCATGCCGCGTAAACGCCGCCATTGATGATGGAGTTGCCGCCGTAAGTGGGCATCTTTTCCAGAATAATCGTTTTGGCTCCTCCTCCTGCCGCCTCCGCCGCCGCTGCCTGACCGGCAAAGCCAGAACCGACAATAACAACATCCCATGTCTCATCCCATTTGGTGGGCATTTTCTTAATCGCTGCCTGAGCCGTCCCCGGCGCTGCCAAATTGAGAGCGAATCCGCCGGTCATAGCCACCGCGCCCAAGGCGACTGCCCCCTTCAGAACAGAACGCCTGCTGACGGTTGCCTTGTTTTCATTCTTAACATTTTCTTCTGTCATAGTCTTACCTCCTTCGTGCATTTACAACGGTTTAAGACACCGGGGATATTAACCCCCCACTTATCTGAATCATGACTCATTGCATGATTATTTTAGAGCCGCAAACATTGTTCCTTTTCTGAAGGCGGTATGACAGGCGTTACTTTAATACCGGCTCCGGGAGGTCCAGAAGGATCTTATGGGCCCAAGCGACATAGCCTTCCAGTATTTTTATTTTTTCGGAAGCAAATGCTCGTATCTCCGCGTCCAATCCTTTTTGCGCCTCCTGTCGGTAACGAATAACCAGAAAGTTATTTTCGTCCTCCATCAGGCTGATATAATCCCGATCGAATTCAGCGCCGAATTTCCGTGAAAAAAATTGAGTGGTGTTGAGGCGCGTCGCGTTTTTGTCGGGTGCAAGAGACAGACCCTTTTGTCTGGCCAGAAGATTCAATGCATCAAGATGTTTTCGATAGTCATCCGCCATTTGGTCGCCATACTTCCCGATATCACTGCTGCCCGCCTGTTTCCTGGCAAGCTCCCCTAAAGTGATCATCCAGGAGACACTGTTTGCCGCTTGCTGTAAAAAAAGTTTATCATCATGACTCTCTGTAGTGTCCGCGACCGTTCCCACGGGAACTGTGGTGGAAAAGATCAAGAAAAAGAAAGCAAGCGCCAAAAAAGAAAAAACTTTATTTACGGACATGGCAACTTTCCCGGGCCAAGGTTGATGTTAATATTTTTCTGAATGCTTCCGATGATTAAACCAGTTATCGCGGTAAAGTTTCGCCAATTCATTTGATTGCAGGAAGAGGAGATTTTCGGCGTTCATCTCTTCTGAAGCGGAATTGAAATTAAATGAGCCGGTCATTACTATTTTTGCATCGATGATCACTATACGATTATTCATCACGGCGTGTGTTCCGTCCAGATAGACGGGAATACCGGCATTAGCCATCATCGTTGCAGGCGTAAAACCTTCCTGACGTTCAGACTTATCCAGAATGACTTCAACCTTTACCCCTTCCTTATGCGCAGCGATGAGCGCCTGCGCGACAGGTATCGAACGAAACGAATAAGCCATAATCAGAATTTCAAGACGCGCCTGAGTGATTGCTTTCAGTGCCAGATCGGTACATCCGCCGTTGGGACTAAAACAGACCCGGTCGGATGTCTTATCAAGAGGTGCGAGTGGGGCGGCCTGAAGACCACTTTCCAGAGGAAGATACGTGAGCAGGGCAAGCAGGCAAATTACTATAATCTGTTTCTTCATATAAAGTTTGCTAACACGGCTATATATATAGGGGGGCCAGTGGCTTTTGTCAAGGGTTATTGAAAGGCTGCTTCAGCGTCTCTGGAAGTTTTGCTATCTCAGGATACGGACATTCTGGTTTCCTAAGAGCTTAATATTTTTAATATTAATTCATTTTATTTATTTTCGGAACAACATATTCCATTTCGCTGCCAGAGGTACAAGCATGTTGATATAGTCATCCGTCCAAACCCGGCAGTTGATCGCAGTATCCATCCGATCCGCATTGACCCAGCAGAGGTTAGTAAGACGTTGCGATATTAGGTTGTCTGAGGTCAAGGCGAGGTAGTCGGCACGGACGGGTTTTGTAGCTTCCCCGAGTATCGCTTCAGTACTTTTCGTTGCAACATGCAATTTCAGACTTTTCGCTGTAACTTTGAGAACAGGACGGAGATCGTAATAGCGGTTGGTAACATGAAAAAGAATAACTCCGTGTTCTTTGAGTCTGTCACGATAGATTTCGATGGCTTCTCGGGTCAACAGGTGTGATGGTATCCCTTCGCCGCTGAATGCGTCCACAAAAATGAGGTCATAGAAAATATCCTGGTTTTGCAGGGCTAGCCGGCCATCACCGATCATCACCATGCGACTGGCAGGGGCGAAAGCAAGATAGGTAAACCACTGACTGGCCAGAGCGACGATCTCAGGGCTGAGTTCATAAATATGCAGTATATCATTCGGACGGGTGTAAGCTCCGACAGTGCCAACGCCGAGACCTATAACTGCGATGCGCGCAGGGGAAGGCATGATTTTAAAGATATCAGCCAGACCGCTTTCGGGGTGGTAGTAAAGTGTTGGTATTTTTTCCTTGCTTTTATCAAGAAATTGGACGCCGTGAACGGTTGACCCGGAAATCAGGCTGCGGACAATTTCCCCTTGTTTGCCGGCGACAGTCGAATCAACGACCCGGCTGACACCGTAATAATTACGTCGCGTGCTCCTGGTGTCTTCGAAACCTGCGGTGATGCCCATGATAATGGCCAATCCGGTCAGGAACAATACCGGAATAAAACGTATCATGCAAACCCGGCGCGACGAACACCGCCAAAACGACACCATTTCTCTGCCATATCGGTGGATAAATAATATCGACATGATGACCGCCAAAAGGGGATATTCCCAAAATCCCGGGAAAATAAGCGGTGCTGCCAGGCTGGCGATCATGCCGCCAGCCGATCCGCCCAGTGCGATTCCCATGTAAAAAACGGAAAGATAATTCGGATGCGGACGTTGTTCATACAGAACACGGTGGAGCATCACACAGACGGCAAAAAAAACAACCCAATGCCCCGGATGAACCCACAAGCGGCCCGACCCAATCAGAAAAAGGACAACACCCAAAAGCAGTGTCTCCGGCCAGAAACGACTGAACGCAAACGCCGCTTGACACGTCGGGCGGAAGGTAACAATGAAACTGATCAGGTAAAGCGCAAGCGGCATCATCCAGACAAGCGGAAACGATCCGATTTCCGAGATGGTTATGTTCGTGATCGTGACCAGAAAAGCCGACGTAGAGCCACTCAAGAGTGTCCAATAAAGAAATCTTTTCATGGACGGTTTATTTCCAGCCTTCCCGGCATCAAACAGTTTCGTTGCCATGGAATTTTCTGATCCTGACGGACGCGAAATATAGAATGAAAAGACAACCATCAGGACATATAAAACATAGCCTGTCATCCAGAGGATGCCCTGATATCTCAAACCCGCCAGCGGCTCGATGACGAAAGGATAACTGATCAGCGCCGTCAGGGCACCCGCGTTGGAAGCGCCGTAAATAACATACGGTTCCCCGAAATCCCCAAACCATTTCTGAAGAATCACTGTTGTCGACGCCAGCAAAACGAAAGGCAGGGCAAGTCCCAATGCGAACAATGTGGTCCACAAGAAAGAATGATCAGGTATCGGAAAAGTCATGAGCATCCCGACCGGCAGGACCATGAAAGGTATGGTCAGCAGGTAAAGATGCATACGATCCGTTTTTGCCGATGCAACATGTGCGTAACAATACCCGGCAAGAATCAGCAGTTGATAGGCGGTAAGGCAGACCAGCCAGACATGGGCTGACCCGCCAAAAAGCGGTGTAAGCTTACGACCGATGTAAGGCTCCAAGCAAAACAAAAGAAACGACCCAAGAAATGCCGTGCCGCATAGAATGGTTCGGGTTTGGTGTTTTTTTATGATCGTCAAGAGGTATCCTTCTGATAGGTGATTATGGGGATTATGTTCTGGTTTGCCTGTAATACCGAAACCGATGAAAACACAGTTGCATGCAAAAAGAATCTTCATTCTTTTATGCTATTTCTATCATAGTTGCACGGACGTTTCAATCCACGATACCTCGCGGCGGCATTGATGAAAATAGTCTCATGCCGTCTTCCGAGGTCAGTCGCATCTTTCTATTCGGCCGTTAATTCTTTGCCCATACTTTTATCTCGGGCCCTGATCCCGATCTGTGACGAGGGTGGAATAACTTTTGAGTGAAACGCAACTGTTACAGGAATGGCGGAATGTGTCGGCAAAAAAATCTTGCCATTTAGCAATAATGATGGTGATCAATAAAGCACGATTTCAGGAGGATAACATCGTGAAATTGAAAATCACGGGTCATTTAGTTTTTATCATCAGTTTCTTATCATTCTTGTATTTTGCTTCAGCAGTCTTTGCATTTCAGGACATGCTCTGTTCTTCTTGTTCATCTTTGTCAAAATCCGAATGGACATCCTGTAAAACGCATGCGGCAGACAATAACAGGGTAAAGATTGTCTGTGAAACAACGCCAAATGAGGATATTACGATCTATACATGCACCACAATGATCCGGGATTGGGGGAAATCATCATCGCCGTATGCCCACACTTCCAATGTTTGGCGCTGCGTAAACGGCGGCAAAGAAAACTTCATTTTCGACACAGACTTCAATCAGGATGATATCCGCTGCGATATTGTCTGTGGCAAATGCGCTAAGACCTGGAAAGCGACACAATAGTATGCATGACCGTCGCAAGGGGTATCAAAGGCATCGCCCATGTCGAGCAGGGCATCGGCAATCAAAGTGCGCTGAGGAAAAACTCTGCTTTCCCCTGATGGCGCAAGAGTCATGACGCATTCAGTCATTATGAATACCAGCCCCACTCCTGAACGGCTTCATAGAGCGCCCTTACATTCTCCATTTTCGCATTGTTCGGCAGCGAACAACCCGAGGACAGGATAAACCCACCGCCCTTACCCACGGTTTCGATTAGACGCCGGCAATACGCCAGAACCTCATCATGGGTTCCCGTTGCCAATAACGTGGCTGGAACATCACCCATGATACACATATGCTCTCTAAGAATCTCCTTGGCCGTGAAGATATCGGATCTGCCATCCAGCTCTAGGATACAGCGCCGGGCAGGAAAGCGCTTGAAAAGATCGAAGAACTTGGTCCAGTTTGTGTCGCAGTGTAGGACCGGGATAATATTCGCGGCAACAAACCTGTTTACGGTATATTCCAGTTCGGGCAGAACCAGTTCTTCAAAATTCCGGCGCGAGATAAATTCCGGCGATGAACGCGACATACCGATGAAGACCCGTGGTACACCTATCAAGCGTGCCGACATGATCGCCATATCCGTCATGCCCTTAGACCAGATCTTACTGGCGGCAAGGATCGCGTTCCGACGTTTAAATGTATCGGCGCTCATGGCGGTGATCCCTCTCCCGAGGGAAAAATAATCGTAGAGAGCTCCTGGGTGGATAAAGCCGACAGCCACCTCAATGCCCTTGGCGCGCACCATACTGACATGGCGCCGATACTCCCATAATGTTTTCAGCAGAGGTGGGAGCCCTCTCAAACCTTTCCATTTGGGATTGAGCCTGCCCATGATGGTAAACATGAAGGGCAGCACCCCTTTGCGTTCCAAGAGCGCATAATCCTCAGGGGTCAGGAACTCTGTTTCTTGGAATTGATGCGTCGAGTTAACGGGCAGATCCCGTCCCGGGAGTTTGAGGAGTATGGGAACACCCAACTGCAGCAGGACAGCGTTAGCCGTATCAGCCAAAAAGGTGATATCCCATGGTCCGAGCTCTATAGCGGTCTTGATGACCGCAGCAATGCGTTTGTTCCCATCCATCATGATCTCGGCATTGGTATAGCCCGAATAGGTGGCTGCGTAGTGGTCCAGCAGGGGGCCCACCGGCACCCGATCGGGCATCTGAAGCGCCACCACGGCTGCAATGCGCTGCTTGGCGTTCATGGATAAACCTCCCGGGCAATATCCACGGCCGCTGCCGCGTCACTGCCCCAGAAATCGGCACCTATGTCACGCCGCACATTCTCATTGGTGACACTGCCGCCGATCATGATTTTCACCTTATCGCGCAGGTTTGCCTGGGTGATCGCGACAACCGTTTCACGTGCGGCATCAAAAACGGTCGTTAACAACATGCTCATACCAACGAGACTAGCCTTAGAGTCGACCACGGCCTCCACGAAGCGCTGCGCCGGAGCGTCCACGCCGATATCTACCACCGAAAACCCGGCGCACCCCAGCATGGTAATGACGATGTTCTTGCCTAGATCGTGGATGTCGCCCTGCACCGTACCCATTACGACCACAGCCTTGTGCTTCGCATCTACTGAGGCTTTACAGAGTGGCTGCAGTATGGCCATGGTGTTCTTGAAAATCTCACCGGAATAAATCAGTTCGCTTAGAAAATATTCCTCCCGGCGGAAACGTTCGCCCACCTCGGTTATGCCTGCAGAAAGTTCACGGATAATCTGTTCGGGCTGTATTTTTTGGTCCAGTCTCTTTTGGACCAGCGTCTTCACTCCAGCCTCATCAAGCTCCGCTATTGCTCTTCCAAGTTCACTCAATCCATTGTTTTGATCCATGCTTACCTCTTCTCAGACATGAAATAGTTAAGTAACCTGATCATATTCTCTCTATATTCTATCTGATGTTTTCCAGGTCTTGCTGTCCTAGAGGGTAAGCAGATCGATTCCCCCGGTAACCGGGATAACTGCCCCTGTAACATATGAGGCTCCATCCGAAGCTAAAAATGTCACGACCTGGGCCACCTCTTCCGGCCGGCCCAAGCGCCTGAGAACGGTTTTTTTCTCGATCCTTTCCGTCATGCGTGCATCATAGAGCTTCACGGCCTCGGTGGCGATGAAACCCGGGCAGACCGCATTGACTGTTATGCCGTACCTCCCTGCCTCAATGGCCAGTGATTTGCTCAACCCGATTAATCCGGCCTTTGTCGCACCATAGGACGGCTGTAGCGAAGCCCCCATCAGTGCTGCCACAGAGGAGATATTGATGATCCGGCCCCAGCCTTTATGTATCATGCCTGGCCACAATGCCTTGCAGCAGTTGTAAGCGCCAGTGAGATTCACCTTCAGATCGCGTTCCCAACGCTCAGACCTCTGCTCCTCAAATTTTCCCAGATTATCCATGACGGCTGCATTATTGACGAGGATATCAATAGGCCCAAGCTCGGTTTCAATGGTTTGCACGACCCTCCTGACTTCTTCGAGGTTAGTCACATCCAGCTTCATGGCGCAGCTCTTTGACCCCATTGATTGGATCTCCTGAGCTGTTTGCAATGTTTTCACTTCTCCGGCCTGTGCGAAATGTCCGGCGAGCGGGCTGTATTGACTTAATGCTTCTGTATTATACTGGGTGTCCTCAATAAGGAGATCCGTTACTGCAACTGACGCCCCGGCCGCACCTAGCGCAAGGGCAATGGCACGGCCGAGACCGCGCGAAGCACCGGTTATTAGAGCGACTTTTTCCTCAAGCAATTTTGGTTGTATCGATTTTTGTCTCAATATACGCCTCTCTCCTGGCATTGCCTCCCCTGATAAAAAGTTCTTGAACGATAAAGATTCCCCTGCTGATAAAAGGCGCAACAGTCCGAATCGACTGGACCAATCTGGGAACCTATCCCGATAGAAAAATTTTCTTTATTTGGTTTTAATCCTCCTCTTGGTCATATCGATACCCAACAGACGTCCGAGGTTCCCGCCGAATATCTTGGCCTTGTCCTCGTCAGTAATGGGCTGATAACCATATTGGGCCTGCAAATCCTCGGGGATTTGAAAATCTCTGAAGCCCATTACGGCACCGCGTATCTGCGCAGCATAGCCCGCATAGTCCGTGCCCCAGGTGATCTTGTCCGGACCGACCCATCGCAATGCTTCGCCCAGCAACTTGGCAAATTTGCGCGGTGCAGTGGCGGCCCATGGTACGAGCAGGCTCATGCAAATGTAGACATTGGGGTGCTGCATGGCGATCATGTTCAGGTCGTCACTATAGGGGTAACCCATATGGAAGGCATTGATCTTGAGCTCCGGGAAATCGCGCGCCACGTCATCGAGCTGCACCGGCAGGGCGTATTTGCTCTTGCCCGGAGGCACCCAGCAGAAACCAGTATGGATATCAAGTACGATGCCCAATTCCTGTGCCTTTTCATAGAACGGCCAGATATCAGGATCGTTCATATAGGTGTCTTCCGGCGGGTAGAACTTGAATATCTTGGCGCCTTTCTCCTTGACCCAGTAGGTCATTTCCTTAATGGTGTTCTGTACGCCCTTGTATTTGATGGGAGAAACATTAGGCTGATACATGAAACGCTCCGGGTTGGTCTCCACAATTTTGGCCATCTGGCCATTGGTTACCCA
>CAZOPH010000063.1:0-10807 GCA_964581635.1 uncultured Smithella sp. | reverse complement strand
TTGCCCAGAAACTGGTTTCCAAGGCTAACAAAACAGCCATTATTTTACCGGAAGCGCTGGGCGCCAATGTCAGCGGCGTCATTACCACGGCAATCATTGCCGGTATTTATTGCAGCCTGCTCGCGAAATAGACAAGGAGGATGTTATGGGCGGATGGACGGCGGCTTTTTTTACTTATCTCTTAACGATTATAATCGCGTTTTTTTGTGCCGGCATGATTCATCTGATGGTTGTGCTTCTGGATAAGCGCTCCAAAAAGAAAAGATAAGTTTACCTGACGCGCTTTTGAACTGCGACGGGCTTTTTTAGAAATTACAGCCTTGAAATCCAACCAAAATTCTGTTTAGTCTGCCTTGCGAAAGGTTATTTCTTATGACAACAAAATCAAAACCCATCGAGCAGAATCATCGATGGGTCTCATCAGCACTGAAAGTCAATCTGGAAAGGACGGCGGTGGATGTTCAGATTCCGCCGCAATATGCGCCGCTTTTGCAGATTGTTCAAGACCACTACGGCTTGCAAAAAAAAACACGCGAACTGCTCATCGAGCTCAACCATCCTTATGTCAACTGGGAATATGTTCTCAAAGAACTCAAGTCCATCTCCATTGGTGATTTTTATATCTACAATAATTCTCCGGAGGGACTGTCTGCTTTATCCATGCTGCTGGCGATTTATTTTGACGTTCTGAAATCTCCCGCATCCGAAGATGTGAAAGACAGCGCCATTCATTATCTATTCGACTACGCGGACGCGATTATTTTGCAGAGCAATGAATATCTGGAGAGAAATCTGTCTCTGTTCCCAGGGTTTATTTCCGCACTGATGGATATTGCCGACGAGGAATCGGCGTTGTTTAAGAAATGTTCATCCTACCTGAAGAGAATTATCCGGTCGGTTATGGAAAAGAAAATAGAGATTTCCACGCCGGCTTTCGATACGTTGCTCTATAAAATGTATCGAGCGACCTATACTTTCTGGCTAAGTCAGCCCGATCCTACCCTGTGGCTCATCGCTGAACGCAAGGCCGAGGCAATGCTGGACGAGAAGGCTTATCTGGAATTGATCCAGCCCCTCAGCCATAATCATTTCCGTAAATTAATTCTGGAACTCGAAGCGCTTTATCCCCAAGACGGCGGGAAAGCCGGAGCGCGTATAGGGGACTTCCTTGCTCTGCCGGATTATTTCCAGATTCTCGATGGCTACCTGCAGGTGGCCAACGCGCTGGAAAAATCTGAAGTCTATTCGGGCCGTCATTTCGTTAAGCTGGATTTTCTTTTTGGCATCATGTCTTCCCAGGGACTTCGGGACATTCATGTCAGCGCCATGCGGGAAATCAATTATTCTCTAAAACTTGTTTTTCAGGAGGGAAAGAAGGAAAATCTGGACGATTTTGTGCGGAAGATTTTTGGTTTCCTGAAAAAGAATACGTCGCAAAATGAATTCCGTGGTGCAAGTATTGATTGTATTCTTACGGCGGCCAGAGAGGTTTTTGCGCAAAACGCACACTCGCTTGTGGAAACCTTTCTGGACGAACTGATTGCCTACGGTTTTGAATACCCTGAAATTAAAGGATCATCAACAGACTGGCAGGTGCAGGTCAATCCGGAACATATTCGAGCCATCCGAGCCTGGCTGGAAATTATCGCCATGAAACCGCGCTGGACTAAAAGGTTAGTCTCCGCTCTGATCATTAATTTGAAAATCGGCGGGATTTTTATTCGCGACACGGATTTAATTCAGAGGGATATTTCCCGTTTGCTCAACGCGGACATCGCTCCGGCTTACAATCTGATCAAACAGCTTTTGCGTCTTTTCCCCGTGTATTTCAGTGAAATCGGCGCGGAAGGGGAATTACGGGACATCACGACCCGAGTGGATGAACTGTCCTTCCGCAACGACCGCTTGATCGATTTTTTCCGCAAGCAATCCCATGTGGAGAGCAACAGTCTGATGGTCGAGTTTACTGAGAATATTTTCCGCTACTGGTTTTCCGGCGACAAACAATTCATCCGCAAACATATTCCGGATGAAATATATGACCAGGTGATCAATGCCGGTAAATATTTTGACGGGATGCATCAGTCGTTTATCCACATTTTCTCCAAGGTCGGAAATAAACCGCGAAAATTTCTGGATTGGGACAATGAAAAAATTGCCAGAGAGATTTCCCAGATCAAGGATGTTTCCGAGACGGATCGAGAACGCGTGTTTCTGATGATTCGTATTTATCAGCTGATGTATAAAAAATATTATCCTCAATACTTTAATTTACTTAAAGACCTGGAGTCCGTCAATATTTTCCCCGTGCAGGATATTCTGTCGCTGAAACGATCACTAGGCGATAAAAATTATTACCGCAGTCTATCGATTATCCTGAAATTTCTATCCGCGCTCAAAGCCAGGATTCTTTCCGGACAGAAAACCCAGTCTTTCGAAAATATCTACTATAAAAGGCACATTGCCGCGGGCATTCCGTCTATGTACGGCACTTATCATGAGGAAAAATTCGACGCCCTGGGGCTGACGCTGCGCTTGGAAAGCCTGGGCGGCATGCTGTTCGAAGAACTAATCAAATCGCTGAATCTGAAATTCATTACCAAGCGCACCATTATCAAAATTCATAACTATTTGTGGCTCTATCTGAGCGCGCTGGAGCTGGAAGGAATTTTTACCGAGGGGCTGGTGGGCAAGGTCAAATATGTCACAAGCGCACTGCCCATCAAGCGGTTTTCCGTGGATCAATATGTCGATATTTTCAGATTTATTTCCAAAGGCATTCAAGATGTTATCCGTGATTATTATGTCGATGTTCACAGCATCAACTTGCCGGTAATCGTCCGTCAGATCAATCCGCAGACGGATACAATAGAAGGTAAAGGCGAGCAGCTACAGCAGGATGAATTTGTCTATCAGCAATCGGAAAATTTCATCCGCGGGTTGATCTCTTCAGCATTCGGACTGCAGGCACTGGATAATTTTGTTCACGCCGTCATTAAAACACTTAATGCTGAACTGGAAAAATTCAAAGACAACAAACGGATTCCCAATATCTTGCTGACATACAATCCTGAGATGGCCATTACCGCTATCTACAGCAAAAACTCAAAGATGGATAACCAGATTCTTTTGGGAAACAAAGGCTATTTTTTGAAGAAGCTCGTTTCCTTGGGATTTCCCGTCCCGCCTGGATTTATCATTACGACGGAGGTCTTTCGGGGATATGACGCCGTTTATGGGTACCGATATGTCTTCAGCGATCTGGCTGCACGTGTGAACAAAGAAATTGCCGCGCTGGAAAAGAAAACAGGGTGCAAATTTGGCGACCGCAATAATCCTCTGCTCTTATCGGTAAGAAGCGGTGCAACGGTTTCTCTGCCCGGGATGATGCGCTCTTTTTTAAATGTGGGCATCAACGCCTCGATTGCCGAAAATCTCAGCTTGCAAAAGGATTTTCAGTGGTCGGCATGGGATTCCTACCGACGCTTTCTTCAGACGTGGGGTATGTCCCAAGGGCTGAGCCGCGATTTCTTCGACGCCATTATGGACAGTTTCAAAGTGAAACATGGTGTAGAGAGAAAAATTCAATTTCCACCTGATCTGATGAAACAAATCGCCCTGGCTTATAAAAAGGGCATTCTCGACAGCAGCCTTCCGCTTACGGATGATCCAATGCGACAGTTGCGCCAGGCTATTTTGCACGTCTTTGATTCCTGGTATTCCGAACAGGCTCAGATTTATCGTCATCAGATGCATTTATCCGATGAATGGGGAACGGCAGTCATCGTGCAGGCAATGGTTTTCGGCAATTTCCATGAACGTTCCGGTTCAGGTGTGATCTTTACGCGCGATCCGAAAAGCGTTTCATCCGATGTTACGCTGTACGGAGATTTTATCTTCGGCGTTCAGGGCGATGATATTGTTTCCGGTTTGGTCGAAACTTTTCCCATCTCGGAAAAACAGCGAATTGCAGAAAATCGCAATACGGGAATTTCTCTGGAAGCCACCTTTCCGGCCATCTATGCCGAGTTGGTCAAAATAGCGGAAATTATGATTTACGAAAAAGGTTTCAATCACCAGGAAATTGAGTTTACGTTTGAAGGTCCGCAAAAAAAACAGTTGTTTTTGCTGCAAACGCGAGACATGGATCAGACCAAAACAAAAAGTTTGCGGCGTTTCAAAGATACACCCTCATTGCGTGAGTCCCTTCTGGGGATAGGAATCGGTGTGAGCGGCGGCGCACTTTGTGGTCGAGCCGTTTATTCCGAAGATGAAATCAAACATTTTCGAAAAACGGAATCTAAAACGCCGCTTATTCTTGTGCGTCCTGATACGGTTCCCGATGATGTCGGCGTCCTTTTGCAGGTTGAAGGGCTCCTTACGGCTAAAGGCGGTGCAACCTCCCATGCCGCCGTGACCATTCCGCAGTTGGGCAAAGTCGGTGTGGTGGGGTTCAGTAAATTGAAGGTCTATGAAACGGAAGGTTATGCCGTGCTGGAAGGCCGCACCATCAAGACAGGAGATTTTATCTGCATAGACGGCTGGAGTGGCGCTCTCTATTTAGGAAAGCATGAAAGAGAGACGGATAAGTATTATTCAATCACTCTTTAGGCCTTAAAGCTTCGAATAAGTAAAAATGGTTCACCCCGCTTTTCGTGAAAGGAAAGCGGGGTGATTTATTTCAATGGTCTGTTGCTTATTGAATGTTCTTGTGGAGATAGACGGTCAAATCGCCCAGACGATTCGTGTAGCTGCCATATTCGTTGTCATACCAGCCGAAGATTTTGGCATGGACTACCGGGACTTTCAGTGTTCTTTCGCCGATACCCTGGAGGAAGCCAGCCGGTAAATTCGGAATATGCGACAGATCAACCGGGATGAAAGCGGTCCTCGTGTGATTGAATTGCCCTTCAATAATGACTGCTGCGTCTTCACCGATAAGATCGGTTGAAACATTCTGCTGCATGGTAAATCGAACCAGGGGATTGTTTTGGGCGACCTTCTGGTAAATTTCATTGAGCTTTTTGGTGTCGATATTGGCCACGTCCCCCGCTTTGTTCTGCCGCGCCTGAAACGTTAAGTTCAGCACGATGAGTGAAAGTGTGTTGGTCGGTACCCGGATGGAGTCGCCCATGAAGCCGATGTTTTTAACTTCCGGAATGACCTCGATCAGGGCCTTCGCGGCGCCGGTCGAGGTAAGAATAATATTATTCAGGATACTACGCGTCTTGCGGATATCTGATTCGCCTGCCTTAGGCATCTTATCCAGAACGCTCTGGGTGTTGGTGACGGCATGGATCGTGGACATGGATGCCGTCAGAATTATGTTAGTGTCCTCATTATCCAGAAGCGGCTTGACCATATGTGCAAGCCCTGTCGTGGTGCAGGATGCGGCGGAAACCAGCAGATGTTTCTTACGGTCGAATGCAGCATGGTTAATCCCGTAGATCAGGGTTGTGGTGTCGTCCGGTGTGGATAGAGCTTTATTCTTAATCTTGAACGGTGCGGAATGGACAACCACCTTAGCGCCGCCGTTTAAATGCCCTCGGATCGAGCCTTTTTTATCGTCAACGGGAGCGGTCGGATCTTTGAAATTACCGCTGCAATCCACTACAATATCTGCGCCGTATTGACGCCAGGGAATATTGACAGGATTCCTCTCTTCACGCAGAATGGTCACCGGTATGCCGTCGATAATCATTTTGCCGTTTTTGTCATCGGTAATTTGAATAACAGGCTGCGCTTTAATGCCGTAGAGAAATCGATGGAGCAACCCATAAGTGGCATCAGCTTCAATCAAGCGGGCAATTGTGTCCATGCCTGTGCCTACGTCGCGGCCCAGGTTGACCACAATTTCTTTGAAGTACTTTCTGCCGACGTGATGCCACAGAGTCAGCTTACCGATTCGTCCTAAACTGTTGATGCCGAGTACTGGCAACCTGCGCTCCGACGTGTTACTTTGTACCATGATATATTTCCTCCTTTACCCCCGTTGTGGCGGGAATGATTTTCTTCATGTTGTGCAGTGGAGATGAAAAGGTGCATAGATTTCCAATGATGTTATGGAAGAGGAATTTATATAAATATTGCGTAAGTCGGATATCCATAATTCACTGAGGTTGTTTTTGGAACAACCGGCGTTTTCTTATCGGAAACACTGGCCAAAGTCAAGAGCTTAAAAGATAAAATAAATAATATTAAATAGATGTAATTTTTTGCTTTATTCTGCCCCTTGGGGGAGTCTTTGCGGTTCCCACTGAGGTTTATCGATTATACTGCTTCTGAAACAGCAATAGAAGGAATTTGATCAGGAATCCGTGGCCGATTCCATGCTCGGGAGCGAGAGTTTTAAGATCATTGAAACTATTGAAAACGATTTCTGGAAATGTTCAACGAGCGAATTTAATGACTGCCACCACCAGGCATAGCTCCTGCTCCAATTCCGTCAACTCCAACGACACCGATTTTTCCACGCGTCTCCTTGGGAATTATTACCTGCAATAGAATATCATCCCCTTTTTCCCAAATGACTGTTCTGTATTCAAACAGCATTTCATAGTAGCCACGTACCTTACCCTTGCTGTCTTTTATGACAAATTTACCCATATTATCTCTGTTCAACTGCTCGTATTTATCCAGGTTATCGAGGGTCTTCACAAATACTTCTCGCGGGAAGTCCGTCGTAATCTTTCCATCCGGCTCCACATAGACAAACCCGGCATCCGGCTGCAAAGGCATTCCTTCCGGGGTGTCCAACCTGATGATTGTCTCATACTTTTTGTCTGGGATGGCACTCACGGGCTCACTTCTGATAATGTTTTTGTATGATACGCAGCCACTAATCAAAACCATTATCCCTAGCCCTATTATTGCGTATGTCACGTATCCTTTCACCTTCATTCCCCGCTTTTTTATCTCCTGTCTTGGGTTTTTTTGTCGATCATCTTTTTGAAGTTCGCAGCAAGCGGGCCGTCCTCGCGCCAGGCATGGCATGTATTGAGAAGAAAGTGATAAATCATCCTGGTATGAGCGGGGTCCGGAGGTGATGGTTTCTGCGATTGGTATGCCGCAAATCCCTGGATGGCTGCCGGGGCCATGGCCAGGAGAAGCTCCACCAGGTGTGTACAGCCTTTTTTACCTCCGACCAGTTTCTTGACTTTTGACGTAAAGCCTTTGGTGATGGTAAGACCCTTAACGGGAGCGAGGCAGTTGATCGTTTCCCGGCACTCATCCCGGGGCACAGACAGCAGATCGACATCCACATCCTCAATCAAAAGATTAGAGCAATTTACCAAAAGCCTTATCATCATGTGATGAATGATGCCGCCTGGAAGGGTCTCTCCGTTTATCGTATGAGAGTCCTGAAAACGTTCGTCCTTCAAGAAACCTTCCACGATGATTCTTTGCCCGTCATACTCGGAGGTCGATACTTCTATCTTTCGTGTATGAAGCTTTTTGCCTTTTGCCGGATTCATGGATTGCATGGTGCTACCTTTGTGATGCCGTCTTGCATCTTATAGTATTGCAGCACGGCTGCTATGGATCGCGCAGCGCGCTCCGGGTCCTGATATACAGGGATGCCCTGGTCGAGCAAATGTCTGACCATCTTTTCTTGAAGACTGCGGTAAGTGAAACCGATGATCGGTTTATCGGGGTGACGCTTTTTAAGGTTGCAAAAGGCATCCGCATACTGAGCGATCATTTTGTCCCTTTCCGCAGGTATTGATTCCGCGGGAACGCCCATTTCTTTCAGAATTCGTTCAATAAAAATGCTAGGAGTCAGGAAATAGGCCAGAAGCATATCCGCGTTCTTTTCATGCAGCAGTATATCCGGAATATTGAAGAAGTCATCCGCGTGATTTTTACTGAATGTCATATCAACCGGGTTTGCCGTACTGGCCGTCTTGGGAATCAATGGCCTTAGCTTTTCTACCGTTTCCATTGAGAGCGGCGGCAACATAAGTCCTGCCCTTCCGCAAGAATCGGCCGCTGTGGCCCCTGGTCCCCCTGAGTGGGTCTGGATAATAACCCTGTTTCCCCTTGGCCGGCGGATCGTTCCCAGGGCAAGGGCATAATCAAAGAGCTCCGTCAGGGTCTGCGCCCTGATGATACCGCATTGCCTGAACACGCCTTGATAGATCTCGTTTGGGCCTGACATGGATCCCGTATGAGAACGACTCGCGTTCTTACCCGCTTCGGACCCGCCCACATAGAGGGCGACTATAGGTTTATGGGCGGTTATTGCCTTGGCCGTTTCAATAAATTTTCCACCCCTGGTGATTCCTTCAATATAAAGGGTGATAACCTTCGTGTTAGGACAGGCACCCAGGTATTCCATGCAATCGACAATGTCAATATTAGCCTCATTTCCCACACTCAACGCCGTGCTGAATCCCATCCCGTGGCGATGAAGGAAATCAAACATCTGGGTAATAAAACTCCCGCTTTGAGAGGCAAGGCCGACGAAACCGGGTAGGCCTTCTGCTTTAAGTGGAGTAGGATTTAGTTTGATGTGAGGATTGGCAACACCAAGACAGTTAGGGCCGAGAAAACGGATACCGTACTTAACGGCGATGGACTCCAGGTCCTTCTGCATCTCGCCGCCTTCGGGTCCAGTTTCCCGAAAACCGCCGGATACTACAATGGCATGTTTGACGCCCTTTTCCCCGCAATCTTTCATGGTTTGGCATACGATCTCTGTCGGCAGAACGATAATCGCCAGGTCTGGTACTTCGGGTAGATCCATAATGCTGGAATAGGCCTTACATCCGCGTACTTCTTTTTCGGTCGGGTGAATCGGGTATATTCTCCCTTCATAACCCAGGGCCTGCACAGATGAAAGCATGATGGATCCCATGCGCATGAATGTATTGGAAGCACCGAAAAAGGCGATGCTCTGCGGATTGACAATCGGATAGAGTGGACTTTCTTCAATGGAACGGATCATGAGTTACCCTTCCTAGATCGTTTGATAATTATAACATGTGTTAAAAGTCCTGCAGAAAATACAATGTTCCTCCTGCCTGATGAATGGGAAGAACATCGTTGCAAGTAATTGCTAACAGATAATGGCTGATTATTCAAGAAACGATCCGCGGATTTTTTTAAATCTCTCCGGGTCATATTTCCCAAAGCCCGTTTTGATGAGAGAAAAGCTGCCAACTGCGAGGTTCCCCGCGGCTTTCCGCGAGGGAGGTTTATGGATGAATGATAAGTCATTGACAATCAAACAGTATTTCAAGAGCGGTGGATAATGCTTGACCCTGACCGGTTTTAATAGTAGAAACCCAACGTTATATTGTTCATGGAAATACAAAAGGAGGATATGGAGATGGCAAAATATCTCTACAACGAGGAGGCCGTTGCGAATCTTAAACTCAGCGATACGTCCATTCTGGATCGTCTGGTTGATTTTGAATCAGCACGCGCGGCGCATTTGAAAAAGGAACACGGCAAGAAAGACAAGCGGATGACGATGGGTGAGGCGGTTGCGACTTTTGTGCAGGACGGCGACATCATCACCGACGGAGGTTTTTCATATGTTCGAACACCGCATCAGGCTTTTTACGAAATCATCCGGCAGGGCAAGAAAAACCTGCAAATGATCGGGGCACCCAATACCAATCAAAGCTTTTTTATCACGTACGGGCTTGTGACCCATTCTCACAGCTCATACACCGGAGCAGAGATGCGCGGGATTGATAAAGTCTATGACCGCGCGCTCAAGGCCGGCAAAATCACGATTCTTTCTGAATGGAGTCACGGCGGGGCTGCCCAGGGGTTCAAGGCCGCCCAGCTTGGCGTTCCGGGTGTTTTCAGCAAACAGATGCTCGGCAGTGACCTTGTGCGCTATAACCCGTACCTCAAGGTGACGCAACATCCCTTAAAGGCGGATAAGGATCCTGTGGTTTTTGTTCCTGCTTTGTATCCCGATGTTGCGATCATCCATTGCCACGCGGCGGACAAGTTCGGCAACGCCTATATTTATGGTCCGGCCGTCAATGATATGGCCGTTGCCGCTGCGGCGCGTAAACTCATCATCACCGCTGAAGAGATCGTTCCTGAAAACGACATCCGCTATAACAAGCAGGGTCAGATCATTCCGTTCTTTTATGCGGATGCCGTGGTCGAAATGCCTTTTGGCGCGCTTCCCGGCAGCATGCCCGGATGTTACTACTGGCCGCGTCAATGGTGGGAAAAGTGTATGCGGTTCGGCGGCGCATCCGCTGAAAACAATCTGGCGTTTTGCAATGAATGGATTAAGGGCACCAAAAACCAGTTTGAGTTTGTGGACAAACTGGGCGGCGCTAAGTGGATCGCCGAGGCCCGCCGTCAGACCAAGGCCGCCGAAGCCGACAATGAAGATATTGATTTCTCTTACGAGGAATACACCCTGAAACACGATACGGGACTTTATTATTAAGATAGGAGTAGAATTATGCAAGACTTAAATGCACCGGCCAATCCCCTGGAAACATTGGCTTATATTATCGCACAGCAGATTTCCGACCATTCGGTCGTCTATATCGGAACCGGAATTCCCATGGTGGCCGGGATTCTGGCCAAGAAAACCCACGCCCCCAATATCACCATTGTTTACGAATCCGGCGGACAGGACCCGATTGAAGGCGATATGCCCTGGTCGGTCGGTTGTCCCATGACCTGGCGCAAATCACCTACCATTATGGAAATGTCCTATTCTTTCGCGCAATGCTACAATGGATATGTGGATATCGGATTTTTGGGTTATGCCCAGGTGGATATGTACGGCAACATCAACACCCACATGATCGGTAAGGATTATCAC
>CAZOPH010000062.1:2420-11228 GCA_964581635.1 uncultured Smithella sp. | reverse complement strand
GCAACCTGCTGATTACAAATCAGCTGCTCTACCGATTGAGCTACGCCAGCAAACCCTTTTAAATACAATCGTTTCGAATACATACTTTCTTGCTTTAAACGCAAAAAAACGACTACACTGCTTCGTGCGAATTGTGGACTCTAATTTTTATGCTTGTTTTTGTCAAGTAAATTTTTAAATTATTTACAAATATCCAGAAGGGAAGAATATAAAGAGAATCTAAGCCTTATCGTTGAAATAATCTGCCGAGAAAATATATATTTCAGTTTCTTTATCTTTCCATGCCTTGGGTGACAGACCGGCTTTAAAGCAGGTCTCTTTTAGAAAACTTTCCCGGTCCCAACCATATTCAATGGCCACCTGAGGCAAAAGCAATCCAGAATTATATCCCCGGACAATGTACAATCCATGTTTTCCCACTTCAATGTCTTCAATATTATGAATCTTTTGTAGAGGGCTTAAAACAGAGATCTCAAAGCTCAACTCCCGAATTTCTTCATCCTTGACAGACGGGAAACGAGGATCATGAAAGGCTGCGGCGACAGCCATTTCCTGCACAGTGTCCCCGAGAGGCTTAACTGCCTTAATATAGCCGATGCAGCCACGCAGATGACCCCGTTTCTTTAAGGTGACAAAAACGCCTCTTTTTTCCTTAAGTATCGGCAAATCCATTGTTAGCTTAGGTAATTCCTTATTGCCGGCCTTCGAAATAATTGCTCTTTTGGCTATTTCCAGAAGCGTCTTTTTTTCCTGATCTTTTAATTCCATTCCATCCTCTGTTTTTTATCGATAACAAACGGCTGATGCGTAACCTACCACGGAACTTTTATCGCCTGTCACATCCCCGGAATTTGCATAATTCAAAAGCAACGTATGACGGGCTCCCAGTTTGTGCGAGGCAATCATCATCACAACAATCGGCCCGCCGCCGCATGCTTCTACTTTATCGTCAGCCAGGTTATCCAAAAGTCCTTCGACATCATCATCCTGAATGTGCTGAAGTATCCTGCCATCCATTTGCGTGGCTTTCTTATAATCATGAAAATGTGACAGATCACTGCTCGCTACAACTAATACATGACGGTCCCTAGCAACCTGACCGATCACCTCCGCTAGCTCACGACAAGTCTCAGCATTCTGTTCCCCCATCACTATCGGAATAAAAGAAAAACACCCCAGAACAACCTGCAGAAAAGGAAGTTGAATCTCCAGGGAATGCTCCTGCAAATGAGCGGCGGGAAAATCAACAACCATTTTACTCAGATTTTTTATTTCATCAGCCAGTTTTTCATGAACCGGAATAACGCCTAACGGTGTTTCATAAGCGCCTTTACTGTATATTGATACACCTCGAAAAGCCACCCTGTGGCTTGGCCCGATAAGAATAACTGCATCATATTTTTTACGCTGAGTCAGTTTGTAGGCGTATGCGGCCACCTGACCGGAATAAACATAACCAGCGTGAGGTGCAATTAAGCCTACAACGTCTCCTTTCAATTCCCGATCAGGTACGTTTTGGATATACTTGGCGATCTCATCCCTCAAAACAGAAGGCTCACCAGGATACCAAGAACCGGCTATCACAGATTTTCTTATTGATCCCATAACACTTATCTCTATTTAAAGCGCCAGATAGTGCCCTGCTGACTATCTAAAACTTCGAGACCGAAGCCGGCTAACTGATTTCTTAATGAATCCGCTTCCTGCCACTTACCGGCTTTTCTGGCCGCTTCCCTTTTTTGAATAAGGCTTGCAATATCATGTGAAAGTGCCTGCTCTTCAAAATCCATTATCCCCATTATTTTATTAATACTTTCAAGTTCTTTAATAATTTTCCCGGCATCCTGCCTGCCGATTTTCCCCTCCGTCACTGGAGTGTTGACCTTTCCAATAAAATCAAAAAGCGCCGCCAAACCACCAGCTATATTAAGATCATCATTTAACGCATTGTCAAATTCAAGATGAAGGTCATAAACCCATTGATCGATGTCAGGAAAATTTTGGACATCATGATCAATTGCCTGCATACGATAGACAAAAGTATCGATCTTTTTAATTGTGTTTTTTGCCGCCTGCAGCGCTTTTCCCGAATAATTGACCGGCTTGCGATAATTCACCCCCAAAAGGAAAAAGCGAATATCTCTGCCACTGTAACCATTCTGTTTCAGTTGAGCGATCGTTACCGCATTATTCAGAGAGCGTGACATCTTTCGACCATCCACCAGAATCAGTTCCGCGCCAACCCAGTAATTTGCGCCGCTATGGCCTGAAAACGCCTTGTTAATCGCCACGATATTTTCGCAATGGGGAAAAGTTTCATCAGCCCCGCTGATATGAATATCGTAAGCCGTTCCCAGATATTTTTGAGCAATAGCCGCACACTCCAGATGCCAGCCCGGACGAATATTGCCCCACTTCGTCTTATGATAAATTCCTCTTTTCAGCTCACCCAGGCTAGCCCTTTTCAGGAGCGCAAAATCGGCCGGGCTGTCTTTTTCATAGTCGTCAAGATCAATCGATTTACCCAGGCGGGTTTTAGCCAAATCAACATTGGAAAGAAGACCATAATCTGCAAGCTTGGAAATATCGTAATAAACAGAGTGTAATTTTTCGTATGCATAGCCTTTATCGATTAATTTTTCGACAATCTTGAGCATGGCATCAACATTTTCGGATGCTTTCACGTAAATATTGTCTGGACGAATATTTAAATATCGCGCATCGTCCAGAAAAATCTGTAAATATTTATTAGAATAATCCGCGAGCTCCATCGCCGCCTTTTCCGAGCCCTTAATAGATTTATCCGTAAAATCAACTATATCGATAACATGTTTGACTTGATACCCTTTGAACGTCAGATAACGGCAGAGCAAGTCAGACACCACAAGGCGCCGATAATTTCCAAGATGGGGCACGTCATGGACAGTTGGACCACATGTATGCATTAAGACTTCTTCAGATTTCATTGGCCGGAAAAGTGTTTTTTGACGTTTCAGAATATTGTAAAGACTTACCGTGGCCAGTTCTTCTTTGTCCGCAAATAATTCCGTACTCAAGTAACGTTCGCCGCTGTCCGGGAAAATGACCACGATCAGCCCTTCTTCCATTTCACAAGCCTTCTGAGCGGCTACAAACATCGCCGCGCCGGAACTCATTCCAGCCAGGATGCCTTCCTCAAGGGCGAGCCTACGTGACATTTCAAAAGCGTCTTTATCCAGAATGTTTACTTTTTCATCGAGACGTTTCTTATCAAATATTCCCGGGCGGTAGGACTCGCGCATATTTTTGAGACCTTGAATCTTATGCTGCAAATAGGGTTCGACGCCGACAATCCGAATCTGTCCATTTAACTCTTTGAGCCGCTTGGAAAGACCCATCGCGGTGCCTGTCGTTCCGAGAGTGGCTACAACAGCGGTTACCTGACCTTCAGTTTGATCCCAAATTTCCTGGGCGGTTCCGAAATAGTGGGCGGCGATATTGTCTTCGTTGTTAAATTGATCTGTTCCGAAATACTTGTCAGGATTTTCCCGCAACATCCGATAAGCAACTTCAATAGCACCATCGGTCCCCTGCGCGGCTGGGGTAAAATGCAGTTCGGCGCCCATCGCCCGCAGAATTTTTTTGCGCTCTTCACTCGCCGCTTCGGACATCGTTAGACACAGCTTATAGCCTTTGGCCGCGGCGATCATGGCCAGCCCTATGCCTGTATTGCCGCTGGTTGCTTCCAGAATAATCTTATTGGAATTCAATTCTCCCCTTTTTTCGGCATTTTCAATCATGAACAGTGCGGCGCGGTCTTTAATGGACCCGCCCGGATTGGCGCTTTCCAGCTTGGCCAGAATTTTCACCTTCTTATTCGGATTTAGTCTCGTTATTTCCACAAGAGGAGTATTGCCGATACGATCAATAATGCTTTTATAAGATTTTATCATAAAATACGACCTGTTTATCAATAATAAGCCATTCCTTTATCAACAAAGGGTTCTTGACGGGTCAAAAAATCATCCTGGATAAATAGTGGATCAGCTGTCCATTTTGGGCAGAGGAATTTTTATGAATGAAACACCTTCTTCTTTTAGGGCCTCTTCTTCCTGCGGCGTCGTTGTTCCTTTAATATTCCGTTTTTCTTCATCGCCCACGTGTATCTTCAGGGCGACTTCGGCAAATTTATTCCCGACATCTTCAAAATTTTTTTCAATAAACTGATGCAGCCATTGAAGAGCGTGTTCCGGGGCAATATCCTTATCCTCTTTCTGAGACGAAATTTTTGAATCCTTTCCCATGATGGTAATGGAAGAAGGTGTTATTACTACACTTGAGCTATTACAAATGGGACAGCATATCAGTCTCTGAGCGTTTTGCTCAATCCAGGCCTGGCGGTCTTTAAACCAGCCTTCGAACTTATGACCATTCTCACATTTCACATCGTAAATAATCACGGGTCGGACACTCACTTTGCAACAGAATAATTAAATATATAAAAACATGTGGACATTTCACGATAAATTTTATAACGTCCCTGGCCGTGTCGGGATGTGGCCCAGCTTGGTAGGGCACTGCGTTCGGGACGCAGGAGTCGCGCGTTCAAATCGCGCCATCCCGACCATCTTTTTATCTTTATCCTACAACAGACGCCAGTTTAAAGATCGGCAGATACATGGCGACAATCATGCCGCCGACAATACCCCCCAGAAAAACCATCATCACTGGTTCTAGAAGCGATGTCATGGCTTCTACCGCCGCATCCACCTCATCATCATAGAAATCAGCAATCTTATTAAGCATGGAATCTAGGGCGCCGGTGGCCTCACCCACCGCAATCATCTGGACAACCATCGGCGGGAAAACACCTGATGCGGATAGCGGATCAGCAATAGACTGACCCTCGCTGATGCTTTGACGGGTTTTCATCAATGCATCTTCAACAACCACATTACCCGATGTTTTACTGACGATATTCAATCCTTCTAAAATCGGCACACCGGAGCTCATCATGGTCGCCATAGTTCGCGAAAATTTGGCAACGGCCACTTTTCTAAACACGGGGCCAAAAATCGGCATACGAAGCGTTGCCGAATCCACCATCCAGCGGCCCTTCTCTGTGTGATAAAATTGACGAAAGGCAATGACCAGTATAATGATCACGGCGAGGATAACCCACCAATAACTCTGTGCAAATTCACTGGCCGCAATAACCATTGCTGTAGGACCGGGAAGCTCACTCCCTGCGCCTTCAAACATTTTCTGAAATACGGGAATAACCTTGAGCAGAAGTAAAGCAACAACCCCAAAAGAAATGACCAGAACGGCTAACGGGTAAGTCATGGCACTTTTAACCTTGGCTTTCAGCTTCATCGCTTTTTCCAGATAATTGGAAAGTCGCCCCAAAACAACATCCAGAATACCACCAGCTTCGCCGGCAGCGATTAAGTTGACAAACAGTCCATCAAACACTTTTGGGTATTTTTTCAGAGCATCCGTCAGACTGGTGCCTCCTTCGATGTCTTCCTTAACAGACCGGATAATTTTGGCAAAAGCTTTGTTTTGCTCCTGCTGAGCCAGCAGATCCAAACATTGAATCAGAGGCAAACCGGCATTAATCATCGTGGAAAAAATCCGGCAAAAGACCACAACATCTTTCTCTTTCACACGGCCTGCCAGGAGAGGAATATATTCAGCCAGATCTTTCGGCTTTTTTCGAACATCGATGGACTTAAATCCCTGCCGTCTCAAAAGCGTACGAACGGCCGACTCATCTACAGCTTCCATCTCACCTTTTTTCACTTCGTCCTTTTTCGTTGTTCCTTCCCAGAGGAAAACCGGCATAGTTAAGAATCCTTTCTTTTAATGTTTGACTTACAGATGCATCATAAACTATCTTCCATGGTGTTTCAACAAGTTAAAATATAAATTAGCAGTTTTACTTCCGGCCTGCTTTTACTCCTGAGCATCAGTTTTTTTCCCCCGTCGCTGGAGGTATATTTCATACTGAATGATCCCGGCAGCGACAGCGACATTAAAGGAATCAAAGTCTCCCGCCATCGGAATCTTAACTAAAAAATCGCATTTTTTCTTCACCAGCGGTCGTATTCCTTTGGCTTCGCTTCCCAGAACCAGAACCACCGGATTTTTAAAATTCTGATCTCTTATGTTCTTTTCCCCATGGGCATCAGCGCCATAAACCCAGAAACCTTTATTTTTCAAATAATCAATCGTCTGGGATAAATTCGTTACACGGGCAACCGGCAACTGTTCGGCGCTGCCAGCAGACGCCTTAATCACCGCCGGTGTGACACAGGCCGCGCGATCTGTCGGAATGATCACACCATTCGCGCCCAAGCAATGAGCGCTACGGATGATCGACCCCAGATTCTGCGGATCGAGAATGCTGTCGAGAATTAAAATAAGATCTTGCGATAAATGCGGGTTGCGGTTTTTTAACAAGTCGTCGAAATCGGCATACACAAATGAATCGCGAAAACCGATAATTCCCTGATGATCCGTTCTACCCGTCACTTCATCAAGATACCGACGTTCTCTCCATTCTACGGGTATTTTCTTTCGACGAGCTTCACCAATAATTTGTTTGACAGATGAACCGCTACGACCGTCAGCAACAATAATTTTTTTCAGGGATTTTTCCTGTTGGGCGAGGAGAACCTTGATGGGATTTATGCCGTAAACTGCCTCCATGTTTTGCCTTCTATCCGCTAAGGGATGGTCATGTGCGGTTTCTAGCAGCCAGACCGTCGGCAATTTCCTGAATGATCCGGCGGCATGCTTCCAGCGGATCTTTGGCCTGTCGGATGGGCCTGCCTACAACAATGTAATCGGCGCCCGTTTGAATCGCTTCAAGGGCACTGAGCGTTCTTTTTTGGTCATCCTTTGCCGGCTGGGCGGTGCTACGAATCCCTGGCGTCACAATAATAAAATCTTCACCCAAATTTCGTCTGAGCGTTACAATATCCTGGGGTGATGCCACAACACCTGATGCCCCAGATTTTTGAGCCATCTTCGCCAGACGAAGCACCAAATCATTCGTGGTTGTTTCGAAGCCAATTTCCGCAAGATCGCTGTTATTCAAACTGGTCAATACCGTCACCGCCAGAACCACGGGGCGGGTGATACCGCGCTTTTCAGCACTGGCGATTACAGCATCGACGGTTTCCCTAATCATCCTGCTGCCGCCTGCCGCATGAATATTGAACATATCAACATTCAGTGCGACGGCGGCTTCAGCGGCATGAGCCACCGTATTGGGAATATCGTGAAACTTCAGATCCAAAAATACCCGGCCGCCTCTTTGCTTAATACTTTCCACAATCTTCGGTCCGACGGATGTAAATAATTCCTTGCCGACTTTAAACATACCGACATGGCCGGAAAGAAGCTCTATCCAGGATAATGCCTCTTCATACCCGGCTGCATCCAAAGCAAAGATCAGCTTTTCAGTGGGTTGATTACTCGAGATATTCTTCATCACCAATAAACTCTGTGTTATCCGGAATCGGTTTAAAATCTTCCTGGGATCCTTCTAAAAATTCGGGATGGGCGTAAACAACCTTTCCGGCCGCAATTTCCCTCAGGGCTAAAACAATCTCCCGATTTTTACTTTCCATCAATGGCTTAGAACCTTTGAGCAACTGGCGCGCCCGCTTGGAAGCGAGTGACACCAGACCGAATCTGGTTTGCGCCACTCTTAAAGAATCTTCTACTGTAATTCTTGCCATGAATCTAATACCTCCTGAATACCTCTATTAACATGATTTAAAAAAACAATCGATTTTAGAGTTTAGACGGTTTGTTTTACATTTCTCCGCATGATAAATCGCAATCAGCTGTTTGGCAGCTGTTTCCAAATCTTCATTAAAAACGGTGTAGTCATACCACATAACTTCTTTTAATTCACGCTCGGCTTGAGTAAACCTTTTTTCTATCACTTCCGGACTTTCATGCCCCCGCTTTTCCAGCCGTTTCAGGAGTTCATCCAAAGAGGGAGGCAGCACAAAAACAAAAATGCCGCCCTGAAATTTTTTCTTAATTTCTTTTGCGCCGCGCGGCTCGATATCGAGCAATAAATCTTTTCCTCTGTCTAAAACTTCATGCATCGCTTTACCGGATGTACCATAAAAGTGTCCATAATTCTCTATCCATTCGATAAACTCACCCTGGTCAATCCGTCGTTGAAAATCTTCACGGGAGATAAAATGATAATCCTTTCCGTTGATCTCATTGGGACGCGGTGTCCGTGAGGTATAGGATACGGAAAATTCAATTTCCGGACATGACACAAGCATTCTCCTGCAGATACTGCTTTTCCCCGCCCCTGAAGGTGCGGACAGCACGATGAACAATCCCTGATCCGACATATTCTTACTCAATATTCTGCGCTTGCTCGCGCAATTTGCTCAGCTCACTCTTCGCTTCAATGACTTGGCGGGCAATTTCCACATCATTGGCTTTGGAACCAATCGTATTAATTTCCCGGTTCATTTCCTGCAAAAGGAAATCGATTTTTCTGCCTTCGGCCTCGTCGCTTTGCAGCAGCACTTCGAACTGGCCGATATGGCTTTGCATCCGAACAATCTCTTCGGTGATGTCGCATCGATCTGCCATAATCGCCACTTCCTGGATCAGGCGGGCAGCGTCAAGTTCAAATCCTTCAGTCAGTTCCTTAATCTTGTCCGAAAGACGTTTTTGGTACTCCATCACAACCCGCGGTGCGCGTGACCGAATGTTTCCCATCATTTCACCAATGGCCTGGAGTCTCATTTGCATATCCGAAAACAAAGCAATCCCTTCATCCTG
>CAZOPH010000062.1:0-2320 GCA_964581635.1 uncultured Smithella sp. | reverse complement strand
CAATGGCCTGGAGTCTCATTTGCATATCCGAAAACAAAGCAATCCCTTCATCCTGCCTCATGTTAACCAGCATCGATAAAGCTTCTTGCAGTGTTTTATCCACCGAATTCAAAAAATCGCCATTCAACTGCGTTTCCGCAGGCGGCGTGAAAATATCCCGAAAGCTGATTAAAGTTTTAAGGCCGATGGGCTCCTGTAGATTGAATTCATTTTTCAGTCTGGTTAAAACATCAAAGTAGTCGTGCGCAACCTCCAGATTCAAATTAACCTTGGACGGTTCGGCACCATCTCCCTCCAGGCGGATCGAGACATCAATACGACCGCGCTTGAATCTTTCCCCTATTTTCTTTTTATACTCCATCTCAAGCGGGTAAAGGACGGCGGGCATCCTGAGAGCAATTTCCAGAAAGCGATGGTTGACGGATTTAGCTTCCACCACAATATTCCGACCGTCACAAACCGCTTCCAATCTGCCATAACCAGTCATGCTTTTAATCATGATCAAACCTTTTTGCGCATTGATTTCATTCTATATCGGTTCACCCGTTTTTAACTGCAGTAAATATCTCGACCGGATAGCGCTTAACATTGCCAATTGTTTTTCGTCTGCATAATCCGGATATGTCCAGGGCAGAGAGCAAAACTTCTTGCCCTGATAAATCAATGTCAAATCCGCGTAAATCCCGTCGCGTAAATAAGGCCGATGCGAATAACCCTTGCCGGTGGCCAGAATCAAATGAGACTGAGACAGATAACCGGGATCTATATTCACCTGACGGTGACCGGCAACCGCCGATTCTTCTTCAATTTCATTCGTTGTAAGCTTAATATCCGGCAACGTTTCCGGCCGAATTAACTTTTCCATCGACAGAAAGCGCCGGACGAGCTTCTTGCCCATTTCCGGGCTATAATAATCCGTATAATCAAAAGGTATCTGTTCGCTTACAAAATCAGGCTGACCATAAAGAGCAGACAACCTGATGACGGTATCGTTTAATATCCCGGCCGCCGGGGCAAAAACGCTGAAGACCAGTTTGACCGGCAGGGCCTGTGTCGGTTTACTCATAATACACTGATCAGTTCTTCCCGTGAAACCGTGGACGTCCCCACTTTACCCACAACAATACCTGCGGCATGATTGGCCAGAGACGTTGCCTCCTTCAGATTCGCCTGCGCGGCAAGAGCCAGTGCCAGCAAGCCGATCACGGTATCCCCCGCGCCCGTCACATCGTACACTTCTTTAGCTTGCGCCGAAAAGTGTGTGTGATCAATCTGACGGCCTCTTTCAAAAAGGCTCATGCCTTCTTCACCCCGCGTCACCAGCAGAGCCTGGAAGTCAAATTTATTGAGAAGCGTTTCCCCCAGCTTTAAAAGATCATCCCCGTTGACAATTTCAAGGCCTGCGGCGCGCTGCGCTTCATGATGATTTGGTGTAATAACGTGGACGCCTGCGTAAATGGAAAAATCACTTTGTTTGGGATCGACGCACAGAAAAATTTTTGAATCTTTGGCAATGTTTCTGATACCGTCAATCAATTCTCTGGATACGACACCTTTGCTGTAATCGGAAATCACAATGGCGCCAATCTTACCACGCAGGGATTTCACATAGGCGAGAATTTTGTCTCTGCTTGTTTCCGGAATCGGCTCTTTGCTCTCGTGGTCAAAGCGAACCACTTGCTGCCCGTGTGCAACAATCCTGGTTTTGAGAGTTGTCGGTCTTCCCTTTTCGACAATGATGCCGGCCGTATCTATTTCACGGTCTCTCAGCTGTTTGAGCAACCCCTGACCGATCTCATCGGCGCCGATCACACCTGCAACATATACCTGGCCACCCATGGCATAGATTGTATTGAGAACATTGGCGCAGCCCCCCAGCATCACGGAGTCTTTCTGAACATCGACCACCGGTACCGGCGCCTCCGGAGAAATTCGCGATACCTTACCCCAGATGAAATGATCAACCATGACGTCTCCGACAACCAACACACCAGAACGTGGGAAATTTGCAATGATTTCCAACGCCTTTTTTTTCGCGATATTCTTATTCACGTGTCAGCATAACTCCCAAAAAATGAGGACTCTATAAAAGAAAAAAAGCGCCGTCTGCGCTATGTTTTTTTATGTAAAATGTTGCGGGATGTTAGTACTAAGAACCGAATTTGTCAATTATTATCATCAGGAATGTTTTTACAGGAAATTCAGATCGAAACAAGAAAAGGCCCGGAGATTATTTCTCCAGGCCTTTTTGATTAAAGTTATTTTAATTATGCATGATGCGACGTTTTCTTTTCCTCGCCGTAGACGATCAGTTTGCCTT
>CAZOPH010000061.1:0-11396 GCA_964581635.1 uncultured Smithella sp. | reverse complement strand
AGGACACCGGACTCTGACTCCGTCAATCAAGGTTCGAATCCTTGTTCCCCAGCCAATTGCTAATTCTTATTTTCCCGCAGCTATCTTTGTCCACGAATCTCTCAACGGTACAACACGATTGAAAACAGGTCGGCCAGCTACGGCATCTTCATCAACACAAAAATACCCGAGCCTTTCAAATTGATATTGGCTACCCGGTTCGGCGTTTTTCAGATGTTGCTCGACATAGCAGGTCGTCACGGTTTCCAGTGAGTCCGGGTTCAGATATTTTATAAAATCTTCTACGCTTCCCGGATCTTCAATACTAAACAGCCTGTCATATAAACGAACCTCCGCAGGCACACAGTGACTCGCAGAGACCCAGTGAATGACGCCCGGAATCTTGCGTCCGTCCGCAGGCGACGCGTTACGGGTCTGGGGATCATAGGTGCAGTGGATTTCTACAACTTCGCCGGTTTTCGTATCTTTCACCATAGTTTCAAATTTTATGACATAAGCGTTCCGAAGACGGACTTCGCGTCCCGGGCCGAGGCGATGATATTTTTTGGGCGGATTTTCCATAAAATCGTCGCGCTCGATATAAAGCAATCGGGAAAAGGGTACCTGTCTTACCCCCATGTCGGGACGTTGCGGATGGTTGGCACACGCAAACTCTTCCACTTGGTTTTCCGGGTAATTGTCGATCACAACCCGCAACGGTCTCAAGATGCCCATCGCCCTGGGCGCCCGTTCATTCAGATCCTCACGAACGCAATGCTCCAGCAGAGCCACATCAATCAGGTTGTCGTTTTTGGCCACGCCGATCTGAGCACAGAATTTTCGGATGGCCTCCGGTGTGTAGCCACGTCGCCGCATTCCCGTTACGGTGGGCATACGCGGGTCATCCCACCCCTTCACATAACCTTTTTGCACCAGCTCAATAAGCCTGCGTTTACTGAGCACCGTATAGCTCACACTGAGACGGGCAAATTCAATCTGCTTCGGGCGGTTGGTAGGAATAAGCTTCTCTACAATCCAGTCGTACAGAGGTCGGTTGTTTTCAAACTCCAGCGTACAGATGGAGTGGGTTATGCCTTCCAGCGCGTCAGAGAGACAGTGGGCAAAATCATACATGGGATAAATGACCCATTTCGTTTCTGTCCTGTAGTGAGGTTCACGTTTAATCCGATAGAGAATGGGATCCCGCATGACAATGTTCGCGGCAGTCATATCAATTTTGGCGCGCAAAACATGGGCACCTTCCTCGAATTCACCGGCCCGCATCCGTTCGAACAGGTTTAGGTTTTCCTCTACAGAGCGGTTGCGATAAGGACTTTCCCTGCCTGGTTCGGTAAACGTTCCGCGGTGCTCTCGAATTTCATCGGGGCTTAAGCTGCACACGTAGGCGTTACCGGATTTGATAAGCTCAATAGCGAATAAATAAAGCTTTTCAAAATAGTCGGAGGCGTAAAACAGACGATCCTCCCAGTCAAATCCCAGCCAGTGGACATCGCGGATGATCGAGTCCACAAATTCCATGGACTCGCCTGCCGGGTCCGTATCATCCAGCCGGAGATTGCAGGTTCCCTGATACTGACGGGCGAGGCCGAAATTGAGGCATACTGATTTGGAATGCCCAATGTGAATGTAGCCGTTGGGTTCCGGAGGGAAACGGGTAGCCAAACGGCCTGCGTTTTTGTTTCTCCGGATATCCTCGTCGATAATGTCACGGATAAAATCGGTTGGTTTTGAGGTTGTTGTTTGCGTCATTGATTCAGACTCCTTATATATCCATAAAATACGGGCTGGAATCTATAATATTAATGGAAATATATCAAGGATGTAACTTGCGGAAGCATGGATAAAAAGAAGCTGACGACTTAAAAGCAAACGGGTAGGTGCAGGAGGGACCGATGTCCCTCCTGCTCGCTGACATCTATTCTTTGTAAAGATTTTCCAACATTTCTCCGTATTTTTCCATGACGACACGGCGCTTGAGTTTCATGGTTTGCGTGAGCATGCCGTTATCCAAAGTGAAATCTTCTAAGATGAACGCAAATTTACGCGGGATTTCATAGGACCCCACTATTTTCTTGAGATGGCTTTGGACCTCGGCGGTCAACAAGTCCTTAAATTTTTGACCCGCGGGATTCGTCGGATCGAAAAGGTCCTTCGGTTCAACGGATAATTTTAACTCGGCGGCCAATTGTTTCAATATGTTCATGTCGGGCACAATCAGCCCCACGTTGTATTCATGCCCCGCACCGGTGACGACCGCGTTTAAAACCCAGGGCAATATTTTCATTTCCCGCTCAATGGTATCCGGATGAATGTATTTGCCATTCGCCAGCTTGTATTCTTCCTTGAAGCGGCCCGTAATGTATAAAAAGCCGTCATCATCCAGGCGTCCCCTGTCTCCGGTGCGCACACCGCGCATACCGTTCATCTCCACAATCACTTCCTTGGTCTGTTCCGGCTTATTGTGATAGCCGATCATGCATTGCGGACCAAAGCACAGGATCTCGCCATCGTCGCCTGTCTCACCTGTTCGCGAGCGATCAATAACCACTTTGGTTTTGTTAATCGGCTTCCCAACCGTTCCCAGGCGATTACCCATTAAAGGAGAGTTGATGGTAATGGCCGGTGACGTTTCGCTCAATCCGTAAGCGTCATAAGTGGGAATCCCTACATCAATAAAGAATTTGGCTATATCAACATTCATGGGAGCACTGCCGGTAACGGCATTTTCAAGCCGTCCTCCAAAACGGGCGCGAATCTTCTTCAAAACGATGGCATCCAGGATTTTATATTTTAAACTCACTTTCCCGGTCTCCCGTTTGAGTTTCGCCGCTGCCAGCGCTGCTTCGAAGAGTTTCAGCTTTAAGCCACCTTCTTCCCGCATTTTGGCCCAAACGCCGTTGTAAACCCTGTTGAATATCCGGGGCACGGTAATCATGAACGAGGGTTGAATTTTTGGCAAATCATCAATTAAGGTCTCGACTGATCCCATAATGCCAATAGAGGCGCCCCGAAGGATGAAGGCATGTAAATCAGCCGTAATCCCGAAAGAATGAGCCCAGGGAAGCATGGAGATGCAACGACTCTTTTCAGTCAGGTTTGGAAACCACGCCAAACCGGCCTTGACATTTTCCGCCAAGTTACCGTGTGACAACAAGACACCCTTAGGCTCGCCGGTCGTGCCTGAGGTATAAATCAAAACAGCAACTTCAGAGTATTTGGGCTTGCGGGAAGGCACTGGTTTTTCTGCTCCTTTTTTCTCAAGAGCTGCCATCGTTTTCTCTCCGCTGCCTTCTATGAGATATATGTGCTTCAGGGTAGGAATTTCGGCGGGAAAATCCTTTATTTTTTCCTGGATATCAGCTCTGGATACCAGCAGAACCTTGATCGTGGCATCTTTCACGATGTATTTCCACATCGAGACCAGTTCTTTTTCATACATCGGAACATAGGCGGCGCCCAATCCCTGTGTGGCGATTTCCGCTATCAGCCACTCCTTGCGATTGTTCGCGATAATGCCGACCGTATCGCCAACCCCAACACCGATTGAGGCCAGACCCGCCCGCAAATTATTCACGCGTTGCGCGATTTGACTATAGGTGACCCATTGATAAACTCCGGCACCGTCTTTTTCGCCAATCAACGGATTATTCGCGTATTTCGATGCGCTGGCCTCGAAAAAATCCACCAAATTATCCGGGGCTTCATACGTGTTTTTATACTCGCCATATTCAAAAATCGCCATATCTCGCTCCCTCCCTTTCTCATTTTTTTAATTTGAAATGAACAAAGAACGCCCATGCGCCATAGCTGATTTCTTGTTTGGTTATCTTTTACCGGTAAATCTATTTCTATTTTGTTTCTAAAAATAAGGGTGAATCTGGATATTTTGGCAAATTTAAAAAATAAAATTTAAAGGATGGCTTAACCCTGTCTGATCGGTACTTCTTTTACTTCGAGCACAGCATATGAATATTAATCCGGCATGTCAAGCGGATTTTACCCAATAATTTTGAATAAGGAGGCAATAATGTACGTGTTTAATAAGAATAGCTTCATCCCGCGAATCACCGATTGTCCACCACCGGACACCAATCACCTCGATGGATTCTTGTAAAGCGTATCAGGACGCCAAAGCCGCTTTCAGGGTATCCGTTTTTAGGTTGCCGCCGGACATGATCATCACGACTTTTTTGCCGGCCAAACGATCTTTAATTTTGTAAGCAGCCATCAGGGAAGCGGCGCCAGCGCCTTCGGCCAGGTTATGAGTCGCTGTCAGAGCCATTTTAATGCCTTCCAATATTTCGTCTTCGGTCAGCAGCACGACATCGTTGATGGTGCCCTTGAGAAGGATATAGGGCAGATGGAATACCGTTCTGGCAGCCAGCCCGTCGGCAACTGTATGGGCATCATCGAGCGTGACAATTTCACCCTTTTTCCATGATTTATAGAAAGATGGCGCATTCTGAGGCTCCACGCCAATGATCTCGATGGTTGGCTTGATAGCACGCGCAGTTTTCAGAAGTGACGCGCAGCCCGCGCCACCACCAATCGGACAAATGATGGTATCCACTTCCGGCAGGTCCTCAAGAATCTCCAGTCCCATGGTGGCCAGTCCGTTTAAGATTTCGGGTTCGTTGCCCTGCTCGACATAGTAATACCCCGCGCTGTCCACCAGTTCGTCGCAGTATGACTGGGCATCGTAGAAGTCCTCCCCGTGAACAATGACTTCCGCGCCGTAGCTTTCGATGATTCTGTTGATTTCGGGATTGTTGTTCTCCGGTACGACAACTGTGCAGGGCACATGGAACCATTGTCCAGCCCAGGCCATCGCCAGGCCGTGGTTGCCTCTGGTCGCAACAAGGATGCCTGTTTCCAGTTCTTCCTTAGACATGTGATGAAAGAAATTAAGCGCCCCCCGAATCTTGAATGATCCGGTCGGATTGTGGTTTTCATGCTTGACGAAGGCCTCGCAGCCGAGCAGTCTGGAGAGCTCTGAATAGCATGTCAGGTTTGTTCTGTTCAGGTACCTGTAAATAACGGATCTCGCCATTAAAGTTCTGGTCAGGTTGACCAGCTCGCCAAGCGCCTCGTATTTTTTCTGCATAAACAAAACCTCCCAAAATTTTACAGCCGTTATCTTTTTACCATCTTTTCATCGGGTGTCAAGACAACTTCAATCCTCCGTCTTGAGGCCCTTATTTGACCTTGAGGTAATCAGGCAGTCAAGGTGCCCCGTCGGTAAGGAGTTTAGCCGATATATCTTACCACCATTTCCGCATAGCGTTCCGCCGCACCCATGTTCGCGCGGACGACTGCCTGGCCGCTCTTGCCGCGGGCGAGCAAATCCTGCGGATCAGCCAATATCTGCAAAATTCTTTCCGACAACTCCTGCGTGTTGTGAATGCGAATGCCAGCACCTGCCTCCTCCAGAAGCGCCGCCTCCTGGCTGAAATCTTCCATCGACGGACCGTAAAAAATCACTTTGCCCCAGGCGGCGGCCTCCAGAATATTCTGTCCGCCTTTCGGCACCAGCGAGCCGCCGCAATAGACAACAGTCGCCAGCGAATAAACCTTGAAGAGCTCGCCGATCACATCGACCACGATCACTTTTTCATCCTGACGCAGGCGCCCGCTATTGATCTCCGTGACGGTGATCGTATCCTTTAAATCCGCCTGCCGTAGCAGACTCATCACCTCAGGGGTTCTTTCAATATGTCTTGGCACAAGAATTAATTTGAATTCCGGGTAACGCGCCAGCAGTTCTCGATAAACCTGAACAACGACATCTTCTTCGCCCGGGTGTGTACTACCCGCAACCAGAAATTTTTCATCGTCGCGAACATGAAAGCGGCGGGCAATTTCATCATGAAGAGCGGATGAAGCCATCGCTGCAAGAGCATCATACTTGGCGTTGCCCATGACCTTCAGCTTTCCGGTATCCATGCCCATGATTGAAATTCTTGACGCATCAATATCGGAAATCATCCCGGCAGCGGCTACATTTTCAAGGATTCGCCGCCAGAAAAAACCGGTCTTCCGATATTTGTGAAAAGAGCGGGGTGAAATCCGGCCATTCACGATCAGCGATGAGACACCGCGCTTGTGGCAAGCGGCCAGAAAATTCGGCCAGAGTTCCGTCTCGACAAGAACAAAGACATCCGGTTGCACAAGATTCATCATCCTATGAACAGCAAATGGAATGTCCAACGGAAAATAAATAAAGGCATCCGCGCCGTTTATCAGCCGGTGTGCCATGCCCTGTCCTGTTTCAGTGGATGTTGAAAAAATGATCCGTATCTCCGGCCTATGCCTTTTTAAGGCGGTCACGATCGGTGCGGCGGCTGTCACCTCACCCACGGATACCGCGTGAATCCAAATCCGCTTGCCGGCCGGGATATCAGCCAAAAGATTTTTTTGTCGGGCGCCGAGTTTTTGGAGAAAACTGTTGCGATATTTACCCGTAAGAAACATCTTGAGTAAAAAATACAAAAGCCCCGGAATCGCAACAATCAGCAGAAGAATGTTATAGAGAATCCTCATGGGCGCATCTTTAATGTTTTCAACGACCGTGTCAAGAATTTCCTTGAGGTAAAATACGATTGTGTCGGTTGACAGGCGATATACTTTGGTATATCTGATAGACACAATTCTAAGGAGAACCTTTCATGAAATGGATTGCCCCTTCGATTCTTTCCGCCGACGGCGGAAGGCTGAGCTCGGAAATTGCCGCGGTGGAAAAGGCCGGCGCCGACTGGATTCACGTGGACGTCATGGACGGACACTTTGTCCCCAACATTACGATGGGACCCGCAATAATCGCCGCCTTGCGCAAGACCACAAAACTAACTTTTGACGTGCACCTGATGATCAAGAACCCGGACAGCTATGTCGAATCCTTCGCCGCCGCTGGCGCCGATTACATCACCGTCCACGTGGAAGCGGCTACTCATCTGCATCGCACGATTGAACTCATTAAAAAGGTGGGGAAAAAGGCGGGGGTGTCTTTGAATCCGGCAACGCCGCTTAGTTCCATCGAAGAGATTCTTCCCGACATCGATCTTCTCTTGATCATGTCCGTCAACCCCGGATTCGGGGGGCAGCAATTCATCAAGACTTCCCTCGTCAAAATTAAGCGGGCCCGTAAAATGCTGGCGGAACTGCCGCAAAAACCCTTGCTGGAAGTGGATGGAGGCGTCAATCTTTCAAATATTTCTGCAATTGCCCAGGCAGGAGCCGATGTGCTGGTTGCGGGTGCGGCCGTTTTCGGAACAGCCGATTATGCGCAGACGATCGCCGCACTGAAAGCCGCGGCAAACAAGACCTGATCTCCTTTCTCCTTCATCAATAAAAAACGCGGCGGCCTCATGGATCATGGTGGCCGCCGCAAAATATTTTCACCGCTCATTATTTTTTGCTGTAGTCATAAACGCCGCGTCCGGATTTGCGTCCCAGATTGCCGGCGCGAACCAGTTTCCTCAAAAGTGGTGACGGACGATATTTATCACCCAGCTCCCGGTGCATGCCCTCACAGATCCTCAGCTGTGTATCCAGACCGATCAGGTCGCCCAGCGCCAGCGGTCCGATGGGGTGATTACAACCCAGTTGCATCGCCTTGTCAATGTCCTGCGGTGTTGCCAGGCCCTCATCCAGGACAAAGAAGGCTTCATTGATCATGGAGCACAAAATACGATTCACGACAAATGCCGGCGCTTCATTGACCATGACAACTTCCTTGCCGATTTTCTTGCCCCAGGCCCTGGCGATTTCCACCGTCTCATCCGAGGTCTGCTGGCCGCGGATGACTTCTAAAAGGCGCATCACTGGAACGGGATTGAAAAAATGGGTGCCGATAAAACGCTCCGGCCGCTTGGTAATCGAGGCCATTTCCGTAATGCTGAGACCGGAGGTGTTGGTGAAAAACAGGCAGTTCGAAGGAACAACCGCTTCGAGCTCCGCATAGACTCTTTTCTTCAGATCCATCAGCTCAATAACCACTTCGACCACGACATCGGCGTTTGCAGCCGCTTCTTTTAAATCCAGCGTTGGCTTGATCCGGCACAGGATTTCGTCCATCTGTTCTTTGGTAATCTTGCCTTTTTCCGTATCGCGGCTCAGGTTCTTTTTGATGGTATTCATGCCGCCATCAACAAATCTTTGCTCAATGTCTCTGAGGGTGACATCATACCCGGCCTGAGCGCAAACCTGCGCGATCCCATTGCCCATCAAGCCCGCACCCAACACACATATTGTTTTAATCTCCATAAAAACCTCCGAATGATTAATTATTCAGCGGGTCCCCCCACCTTACAGCCGTTACCAGACTGTTCAAAAAGGCTTAGAGGCAAGGCGCGCGAGGATTGAGCAGCGGAGCGTACTTTGATTGTACGTGAGCATGCGAGAGCTGCTGCGCAACGCAGCATATGAGCCTTCGTGTGCCCTTTAGGGTATTTCAACAGCCGGCTAAAGATGGTGGACGTTAACAGACTAGCAGCCATCAAGTCAAGAAAAATACCCGGCCTCTTTTTTTTATTGAACCGGAGGCGGCAATGTGTAAAAATCAGCCATGCATATTTTAATTGACGGCTATAACCTGATCCGGCAGTCCATCCGTCTGCGGCGCTTTGAGCGTCAGAGCCTGGAAGCGGGACGCAATGCTCTGATTGGCTGGCTGGCAGAATACCGAAACAGGAAGGGTCACCGGATTACCGTCGTCTTTGACGGTTGGGTGAGTGGTTCCGCACAGGAAGAGCGAGACTATTCTGCCGGCATTCATATCATCTACTCGCCACGAGGGGTTAAGGCCGATGACGTTCTGAAAAGGATCACCGCATCCACCGATGAAGAAATCCTCGTGGTTTCTTCCGATCGTGAAGTAGCCTCTTATGCGACGCGCAGAGGCAAAGCCACCTTATCATCGCTTGAATTTGAGTCCATTGTTGATAGGCAATCAGCGGCGGTGGTTGATTATGAAACTCCCGATGCAAAAGATGATGATGATGAAGAAGATAATCATCCCATCAACAAAAAAGGACCCGCCCGGAAACTTTCCCGCGCGCAAAGACAGGCACAGACTAAAATTCGGAAGCTTTAGCGCAGGATTTGATTAAGAAGCGTTCCAGAAGCAACTGCGGATCCGTAGCCGAGGATTTCATGGCGCGGTCCATATCCAGCAAGTCATCGAGATAGCCAACCAGAACCGGATACGAAAAACGCCCGCAATTGCGCAACGCATTGAAAACAACAAAAGGATGTTTCTTCACTAAAAAATCTTCCTTGGAGGATACACCCGACGCCAGCTCGGCCACAGTAGGATAAACATTTTTCTGAAACGAGCCGTACTCCATATTCGGCGTGATTCCGGGCAGTTTTCCTGAACGAACCAGAAGGGACGCCTGCAAAAGCAGACGGATTTCGCGGCTGATCATCGTCAGAATCATCAGATGATGCTCCCCCTGATCCAGCAAGGCCTTTAAGGCCAAAAGCGCCGCTTTCGCATTCTTTTCCGCAAGCGCCGTTGTCAAATCGAAGATCGAATCTTCCCGAGTCTTACCAACGACGGCTTCGACATCCTTTTCTTCAATAACGGAACGCTCGCCGACAAAAGAAATGAGTTTCTGCAGTTCATTTAAAGAAGGACGAAGCTGAAATCCTGTCTTTTTCCCCAGCGCGATCCAGGCCGCGGGAACCACACGCTTGCCACACCGACCAAGCAATTTCTGCGCTTCAAGTTTGAGCGTTTCTTTGGTGGCGGCCTCACCCTTAATTGCACCATAGTGTAAAACAATGCCTGCTTTATCGATTACTTTGAACAGCTTTTTTCGTTTATCAACCGCTTCGGCGGTCAGGATTAAACAGTTCCCTAATGGAAGGCCCTGCGTCAAGAGTTCTTCGAATTGCTCGGACGGATCGATAACACTGCCGGAAGTCCATCCCCGGCTCGTACAAATTTCGATCATCCGCGGCAACCACTTGCTGCGGTCATCCCCGGAATCTTCGACCACGGCCTGACGCCATTGCTCATCAGTGATCTTTTGCCATCCGCTACCCTGCACGTCTTCCCAGATAAAACCGGATAGTTTCAGAAAGTTTAGAAAATATTGGGCGGCTTTATCGGGGTGCTCATCGATATTGTTCCGAATTTTTTGAATCAGGTCGTCCAGATTTTCTCGGGATTGAAAAACTGTTGTGT
This sequence comes from uncultured Smithella sp., assembly GCA_964581635.1. GTDB lineage: Bacteria > Desulfobacterota > Syntrophia > Syntrophales > Smithellaceae > UBA8904. The sequence goes on along the minus strand of CAZOPH010000061.1, from coordinate 1,207 downwards.
TCTTTACCACGACAACTTTCCGGCCGCCTAAGAGCGACGGCGCCAGAAGATGATCCTTCAGGAGATCAAAATCCGCATTTTCGCCGTCGAGAAAAAAAAGGCAGAAATCCCTATCAGATTCCGGCACGATAATGTCCAGTATTTGATGGAGCGCCTCATGAATCAGGTATTCTTCTTCTCCATATAAAAGATAGCAAGGCGCGACTTTTCCCTTCTTTAAGTCAAGGATTGCTTTTTCCAGGGTCATACATGACTCTCATAGAGGACAAATATTTCGAGTTTAAACGATGACGTATTTCTTGATGTGCTTCACGACTTCTTCAGGTTCGTCAATAATTTGGATCATCTCTATATCACAGGGAAGGATCATACTCTTTTGCTGCATGCTGTTTTTCAGCCAATCCAATAGGCCCTGCCAGTACTCGCGACCCATCAGGATCAGGGGGAAACTTCTGACTCTTTTGGTCTGTATCAGTGTCAGCGCCTCAAAAAGCTCGTCCATCGTCCCGTAGCCACCTGGCATGATCACGTAGGCAACCGCGTATTTAACAAACATGACTTTGCGGATGAAAAAATATTTATAATCAAGTTGAAGATTGGCATAGGGGTTGGGTTTCTGCTCAAAAGGCAGTTTGATATTCATGCCTACGGATTGACCACCCGCTTCCGCCGCTCCTTTATTGGCCGCTTCCATAATCCCGGGACCGCCGCCGGTAATGACAGAGAATCCATTTTGAACTAAAAGCTGCCCCAGCTTTTCCGCCTTTTGATAATACGTATCTTCTGGTTGAAGTCGAGCCGAGCCAAAAATAGTCACGGCGTTTTGGACGTTGGAAAGAACTTCGATGGATTCTACAAATTCCGCCATGATGCGGAAGATCCGCCACGATTCTTCCTTGGATAATGCGTCTACGACGTATTGCTTTTCCATGCTGCTTATCCCTTAAACCGAGTAAACGACGATCTAGAAGGCTTGTTGACTTCTTATTTCAAAAAAATTAATTGCTACGACGGCGTTGAACCTTGGCCAGCCTGCGTCGTGCTTCGATTGTTTTTCTTTTCTTCTTGACGGAAGGCTTTTCATAAGCCCGGCGAACTTTCAATTCCTTGAATAATCCGCTTTTCGACAGTTTGTTCTTCAGAATTTTAAGAGCTTTCTCCACATCGTTATCAATGACTTTTACTTCCAATTTTACTCCTCCTTATT
>CAZOPH010000060.1:9406-11400 GCA_964581635.1 uncultured Smithella sp. | reverse complement strand
TCGCCTTCAGCACGTCAGCGATGGCCGTTGATGTAAAGTTCAGCGGCGAGTATTACGCGACAGGTATGTACTTGGATAAAACAAACGTAACTAAAAATGTTACATTATATCCACCAGATGAGGAGCAGGGTGACCCTGTTGTTTTAAAAGAAGGTTCCAGCACCGCTTTCTATTTCCAGAGACTGCGCCTGAACACAACGTTCGTCGTTTCTCCGGGCCTGATGCTGATCACCCGTGCAGACATCATGGAAAGAGCCTGGGGGTCATCGAGATTTGAACCCAAGTCCGGTATAGGTGCTCAGGATACCACCCTGTCATCCGGCACGAGAGCCGAAAATGAAAACATTGCTTTCGATCTGGTTTATGTCTCTTACACTTCCCCAATCGGCGTCTTCCTGGCCGGTTACCAGATCGATAGTGCGTGGGGAACCGTATTCGGTGACAACTCAAATCCAACGCCTAAAATCGGTTATATAGCTAAAGTAGGCGGTTTGGTGTTGGGCCTTCAAACGGGTAAGAACCCGGATGGCGAAAGAAGCTACGGGACATTTAACGGCTCCGTCAAAGATGCTATGGACCGGGACAACAACTTCTACACCGGCTTTTTCAGATACGGCTGGAAAGGCGGCGAGGCGGGTTTATTGTTGAAGTACATAGACAACAGAACGGACAGAGCCGCCACAGTGGCAAATCCATACTATGGATTACCTGGCCAGCCTCAATTTCTACCTTTTGGCAAAACAACACAAACCCTTTCGTCACTGCCCTATTTTAAAGCGCAGTTAGGACCGGTTGCTTTGCAGGCTGAAGTGATTTGGACCTATGGTAAAGCTAAATTCGAAGACGAAGCCAAAGCCGTTGCTGAAGCTTTCTTAGGAAACGATGAAGTTGACGTAAACACCTTATCCGCCTGGATCGATGCAACGGCTGATTTCGGCATGGCCTATGTCGGCGGTACGCTGGCTTATTTGTCCGGTGATGACTACGCTTCAAAGGATAAAAATGAAGGCGCTGTCGGTGGCGGTTATGACTGGAACCCCTGTATGATCATGTTCAACAATGATTTGACTTACTGGGTTGGCTCACAGGGTGGTTATCCTTACCTCACTTCAACTGGCGTTAAGTACACCAGCAATGGCAGTCCAATGACCAACGCTTACTTTGCCCAGTTGCGCGGCGGTTTGCGGCCGGTTGAAAAACTGGACATCATGGCGTCTGTTTCTTATGCCAAAGCCGATAAGACTCCGGCTGCTTACTGGGACAGCAGAGAATACGGCTGGGAAGTTGACCTGACCGGTACCTACAAAATCACTAACAACTTGTCCTATATGCTTGGCGCCGGTTATTGGTTTGTGGGTGACTTTTATAAAGGTCAAACAACCGAAAACGTTAACGACAATTTCATGGTCATCAATAAGCTGACGCTGACCTTCTAGCAGCAGTTCGTTGTTGTTCCAAAATTCGTATGTATCCCCGGAAGGGCAACCTTCCGGGGATTTTTTGTCTTATGGCTGGGTGGCAATTGTTTGACTGAATTTGCCGGCTGTGTTGCCGGCTTCCTCTGGATTACTCGGCTTAGCGGTTTTCCTGATTATCGAGAATCTTCCTTAAAAACTGACCGGTAGAGGATTGTTCATTGCGTGCCACGTCCTCCACTGTGCCTGCCGCGATGATCCGTCCGCCGCCCGGCCCGCCCTCGGGGCCTAGATCAATCACGTGGTCCGCGGATTTGATGATGTCCAGGTTATGTTCAATGACCACCATCGTATTGCCCATATCCACCAGGCGCATCAGCACGTCGAGCAGTTTCTGGATGTCCGCAAAGTGCAGGCCGATGGTCGGCTCGTCAAGAATATACAGCGTATTGCTGTTGACCCTTTTGCCCAGTTCCCGCGCCAGCTTGATGCGCTGCGCCTCGCCGCCGGACAGGGTTGTGGCTGACTGGCCCAGGCGGATATACCCCAGTCCCACGTCGGCCAGCAGCTGCAAGTGCG
>CAZOPH010000060.1:6066-9306 GCA_964581635.1 uncultured Smithella sp. | reverse complement strand
GAGACGGTCATATCCAGAACGTCGGCGATGCTCTTGTCTTTGTATTTGATGTCCAGCGTGTCGGCGTTGAAGCGCTTGCCCCGGCAGGCGTCACAGGTGACATAGACGTCCGGCAGAAAATGCATTTCGATTTTGATCAAGCCGTTGCCTTCGCAGGCCTCGCAGCGTCCGCCTTTCACGTTGAAACTGAAGCGGCCCGGCTTGTAGGCGCGCATGCGCGCTTCCGGAAGTCCGGTGAAAAGATCGCGGATGAAAGAAAAAATGCCGGTGTAGGTGACGGGATTGGAGCGGGGCGTCCGGCCGATGGGCTGCTGATTAATCATGATCACCCGTTCGATGTCTCCCAGGTCTTTGACTTTTCTTATTTTGCCCATCGATCCGCTGTGCTGGTTTAAACGGCGCGCCATCACTTTATAGAGTGTTTCAATCACCATGGTGCTTTTGCCGGAACCGGATACACCGGTCACGGCGGTCAAGACGCCCGTGGGGATTTTGATATCGATATTCTGGAGATTGTTTTGCGACGCGCCTTCCAGGACAATGTGACGACCTTTGGCCGACCGTCTTCGGGCGGGCAGGGCGATGGTTTCCCTCCCGGATAAATATTTGCCGGTGAGCGAGGTTTCACTTTGCAGCACCTCGGCGGGCGTGCCCTGAAAAATGACTTCGCCGCCCTGGACGCCGGCGCCCGGCCCCATATCCACAATATGGTCGCACGCGAGCATCATGTCGGCGTCATGTTCCACCACCAGCACGGTGTTGCCCATGTCACGCAGTTGTTTGAGTGTGTCGATCAGCCGCAAATTGTCTTTCTGATGCAGGCCGACGGTCGGTTCGTCAAGCACGTACAAAACGCCCATCAGTCCGGAGCCGATTTGCGTGGCAAGCCGGATGCGCTGGCTCTCGCCGCCGGACAAGGTGGAGGTGGAGCGCGCCAGGTTCAGATAATCCATGCCGACGTTGAGCAGAAATTGCAGACGATTTTTAACTTCCTTGAGAATGCGTTCGGTAATGAGCGTTTCCTGCGCTGAGAGATTCAAGGTTTCAAAAAAGTGAAAGCATTCGCGGATGGACATCAGGCAGAGGTCGTAAATATTTTTGCCGCCCACGGTGACGGCCAGACTTTCTTTTTTCAGCCGCGCGCCGCCGCAGGTTTCACAGGGCCGCAAATCAATGTAGCGGGCCAGATCGTTGCGTATTGCGGGGGATGTGGTTTCCCGCCAGCGCCGCTCCAGTTGCCTGATCGCGCCTTCAAAGGGACGGTGGGCAAAGTAGCGCTTGCCCGGACGGTCGGAATAGAATTTGATCGTTTCCGTTCCTGAGCCGTAAAGAAGAACGTTTTGGATTTTTTCGGGCAGCCTGTTAAAGGGCATGTTAAGGTCGAATTTGTAGTGCGTGGATAAGGCATCCAGAAGGTTGTGGTAATAGAGGGAGCTCCGTCCGGCCCAGGGCGCGATGGCGCCCTCGCGCAGCGACAGGCCCGCGTCCGGCACGACCAGGTCGAGCGCGAAGTGCATGCGCGAACCCAGGCCGTTGCACTGGGGGCAGGCGCCGTAAGGCGTGTTGAAGGAAAACACGCGGGGCGCCAGCGTGGCCATGCTGATGCCGCAATCGGGGCAGGCGTATTTCTCGGAGTACAGCGTTTCACGTCCGTCGGCGGTGACGATCCTGACCAGGCCGTCGCTTTTATTTGCGGCGATTTCCACGGAGTCGCGCAGTCTTTTGCGAATGCCTTCCTTTAAGACCAGGCGGTCAACCACCAGGTCGATATCGTGGCGTTTGGTTTTGGATAGAATAATGTCTTCAGCCAGGTCGCGGATTTCGCCGTCAATGCGGACGCGGGCAAAACCTTCCTTCTGGAGTTTTTTCAGTTCTTTGGCAAACTCGCCTTTTTTCCCGCGCGTCAGAGGCGCCAGAACGCTGAAGCGCTCGCCCTCCGGGAGGGAAAGCACGCTTTGCACAATGCTGTCTATGGTTTGGGACTGAATTTCCCGTCCGCAGTTATAACAGTGGCAGACACCGATTCCGGCGAAAAGCAGACGGAAATAGTCGTAAATTTCGGTGACCGTGCCCACGGTGGAACGCGGATTGTGGCTGGCCGCACGCTGCTCGATGGCAATTGCGGGCGAGAGGCCTTCGATGGATTCCACCTCCGGCTTGTCCATCTGGCCGATAAACTGGCGCGCGTAGGTGGAGAGAGATTCGACGTAACGGCGCTGGCCTTCGGCATAAATGGTGTCAAAAGCCAGAGAGGATTTTCCGGAGCCGGAGACGCCGGTGATGACCACCAGCTTGTCGCGGGGAATATCCAGATTAACGTTCTTGAGATTATGCTGGGACGCGCCCTTGATTCTTATAAAATCCATGTTGCCTTTTGCTTTTTGCTACAGCCGGACATCGATGAAGGATTTTTTGCGAAGGTCTTCAATCCACTCGTCATATTTTTTGGCGACTTTCTCGTCTTCAATTTTTGCTTTGATCTCATTGCGCACCGCGGGCAGCGGTTTCAACCCCGCTCCCCGCTTATCGACAACGGCGATGATGTGAAATCCCATTTCCGTTTCAATGACGTCACTGATTTGTCCCGCGGACAGGCTGAAGGCCGCCTTTTCGACTTCCGGTACCATAACGCCTCTTTCCACAAAGCCGATGTCTCCGCCCTGGGCCGCCGCCGGCCCTTTGGAATATTGCGCAGCCAGTATTTCAAACGGTTCGCCTTTCGAGATGCGTTCGCGCAATTGCCGCGCCTGCTCTTTGACGCTTTCCCGCGTCTTTTTGTCCGCACCTGCAACCACCGGCAATAAAATCTGTTTGATGCGCACCGCTTCTTCTCCTTCATAATCCTGACGGTGCTTGTCGTAAAAATCGCCAATTTCTTCATCGGTGACCACGATTTTGGACTGCACTTCTCTCCTAAGCAGCCGCATACGCAGCATCTGTCCCCTAATTTCCTTCTTCACGGCCTCCAGGCTGTTGCCTTCCGCTGCCAGTTTCTTGACATAGTTTTCCATGGAGAGGTTGTTCTTGGCCAGCATGTCCTGGACCACGTTCATTACTTCTTCATCGGATACGGCGGTAAACCCCGCCCCCGCCTTTTTTGCTTGTTGTTCGATCAACAGCTGATCAATCAGGCGCTGCAGGAAGACTTTCTTGTTTTGCTGCAGCGTGGCCTCCTTGTCATTTCCTTTATAATTGGCTTCAATATTTTTAGCATAGGGTTCAAAACCCCGGTTGAGCTCG
>CAZOPH010000060.1:2317-5966 GCA_964581635.1 uncultured Smithella sp. | reverse complement strand
CCGGATATCGGCCATCACGTCTTCCTTGCATTCGGAAAAAGATCTTGTGCGGGCCGGCTGGATGTCCGTTACCTTGAAAATATGATAGCCATAATCGCTTTTCACAACCGGGCTTATTTTGCCCGCCGGCAGATTAAAAAGCGTTTTGTCCAGAGGTTCCGGCAGGGTCTCCCGGTAAATCAAACCCAGGTCGCCTCCGCGCACCGCTTCCGGCGCGATGGAAACTTCGGCCGCCACTTGGGCAAAATCCTCTCCCTTTTCCAGTCGGGTTTTGGCGCTGTCGGCTGTTCCCCGGTCCCGCACAACTATTTGCGCCGCCCGAACGCGCGCCTGGCTTTTGCATAGACCGGGGTGGTCATTAAAGTAATCTTCCGCTTCGTCTTCCGAAACGCGGATTTGCGCATTGACGTCGGCGGCCACCAGCTTGTCCCACAGCATCTCTTTTCTGAGCTCTTCACGCCAGTCTTCATATCGCACATTTTGCAAGGTGAGCAAATTAAAAAAATTGTCGCCGTAATCTTTGCGGATATCGAGAATCTTTCTTTCCAGTTCCGTATCGCTGACCGACAGGTTCAGCTCCCGCGCCCGCTGGAGGACGATTTTTTCCGTGATCATGGATTCCAGAATTTCCTCGTCCAGCAATTCCTGTTTATTCAACGACTCCGGCAAGTCCTTGGCGGAGAGTAGCCCTTTTTGGGTATTCAATCGCTTTTGATATTCATCCAGATAAATTTTTTCGCCGTTGACCGTGGCGACGACTTGTTTTTGATGGGGGAGATTCTCCCGGCTGCAGGCGGCAAGCAGGCACAGAACCGCCAGAAGAACCATGGGCATGAACGGTCTGCCGGGTTTTATCCTTTTTATTAATCGCTGTGGCTGCTTGTGATTCATAGCGTTTCATATCTTGATAATGGTTATTGGGCAAGCATCTTTAAGAGCCCTTCGGCCTGATCCAGTATTTCCGGCGCAGTTACGCCCGGGGCGGGCCAAAACAATTTCAAGTCGGGTGTCAAACGTAAATCTTTGATTTTCTTGCGGGAGAGGGAGATGATTTTGGCTGGATCAATCGGGGAGGATTCCCGGAAATACAGATAGAAGAATTTGCCGTCGTATCCCATTTTTTTGGCTTTGATCGGTTTTAAGACATTGCGGATACCGATCACGCGCAAAAGATTTTCCGCCGTCTGCGGCAGGGGGCCATAGCAGTCGGCCAGTTCGCTGCGAATCGCATCGAGGTCTTCCGGATTTTCCGCATGCGATATTCTCTTATATAAAATCAACCGCTGATGAACGTCCTGCACATAGTTTTCGGGGAGAAAGGCGGAAATTCCCATCGCTATTTCCGGAAGAGCTTCTTCGACAGGCGCCGGGTCCCCCTTGATTTCGCGCACCGTCTTTTCCATCAGTTCGGTATAAAGTTCGTAACCGACGGCGGAGATGTGTCCCGCCTGCGACAGGCCCAGCAGATTGCCGCCCCCGCGGATTTCCAGATCGTTGTAGGCGATACGGAAACCGGAACCCGGTTCGGAAAATTCTTTGATGGCCTGAAGTCGTCTCATGGCGTCGCGTGACAGCAGCGCACCACGGGGGAGCAGCAGATAGGCGCTGGCTTCCTGGTTGCCCCGGCCCACGCGGCCGCGAATCTGGTAGAGCTGGGCCAGGCCGAAGCGGTCGGCGCGGTTGATGAGAATCGTATTGGCCGAGGGAATATCCAAACCCGATCCGATAATCGTCGTGCAGACCAGCACGTCGAATTCGCGCCGGATAAACTGCGACATGGCCTTTTCGATGTCCACCGGTTTCATCTGGCCGTGCACCACGCCGACTTTTGCCTGCGGGACGAGACGCTGCACCAGATGGGCGATGGAATAGATGGAGCGCACGCGGTCGTGGACGAAAAACACCTGGCCGCCCCTTGCCAGCTCGGCCTCGATGGCGGCTTTGATGGTCTCTTCGTCAAATTCCAGAACATAGGTTTTAATCGGCTGCCGGTCTTCCGGCGGCGTGTTGATGATGGAGAGATCCCGAATGCCGACCAGCGACAGGTGCAGTGTGCGCGGAATCGGCGTGGCCGAAAGGGTCAGCACATCAACGAGCGTCCGCATTTTTTTCAGTTTTTCTTTATGCGTCACACCGAAACGTTGTTCTTCGTCGATGATCACCAGCCCCAGGTCTTTGAAGGCCACGTCCTTTTGCAACAGGCGGTGCGTACCGACGACGATGTCCACTTTTCCCAGACGGAGATCCGCCAAGGTCTTTTTGATCTCGGCGGCGTTCTTGAAACGGTTGAGCACTTCGACGCGGATCGGGAAGTCGGCCAGGCGTCGCGAAAAAGTCGCGTAGTGCTGCTCGGCCAGAATCGTGGTTGGCGCGAGAAGCGCTGCTTGTTTGCCGTCCATCACCGCCCGAAAGGCCGCCCGGAGTGCAACTTCCGTCTTGCCGAATCCCGCATCGCCGCAGATCAGGCGATCCATCGGTTTTGCGTCATCCATATCGGCATGAATGTCTTCAATGGCCCTGGCTTGGTCGGGTGTTTCTTCAAATTCAAAGGTTGCACAGAATTCTTCATAGACGCGGTCCGGTGGTGCAAAGGATTTCCGCTCCATTGCCTCGCGCGCGGCGTAGATCGCCACCAGTTCCTCGGCCACGTCCCTGACGGACTTCTTAACCCTTTCCTTGACTGCGTCCCAGGAGGTTCCGCCCATCTTTTCGATTTTCGGCTTGTAGCCGTCCGGTCCCAGATAACGCTGGATTTTTTCCAACGAGTTCACCGGCAGGTAGAGCTTGTCGGAGTCGAGATATTCAATGACGAGAAAATCGTTTTCGATAATGCCTACAGTAATTTTTTGCAGGCCGCGGTAAACGCCGATGCCGAAATCCGTGTGGACGACAAAATCTCCCTCTTTTAAATCGCCGAAGGATTTCAGGAAATACCCTTCGCGGATCGGCCTTAAGCGGCGGCGGGAGGTCTTTTTGACAAAAATTTCTTCTTCGCTTAAAAAAACCAGCCCCGGTGTCTCCAAGACAAAACTGCCGGATATTTTCCCTTCCCGCAGAAAAAGCGTAGAGGTGTTGCCGGGATCATGGAGCATTGTCAAGAGGGGACTGTCCGCAGGCAGCATCCGCACCGGCAGGTTGTACCCCGCGAGCAGATGCTTCATCCGGGTTGTGTCTTCCGGTGTCGGTGAAATGAAGAAGACAGTTTTTCCCTGGGCCAGCCAGTTTTGAATTTTATCCGCAGTATGTCGCAGGAGCGCCTCTTCTTTCACTTCGCCGGCCAGCGGCTCGGCCGCCAGGGTGTCCCGGGAAGCCGCGAGTGTCACGGAGGGGTTGTTGCTGCCTTGATCATCCAGTGTCAGGCCGGAAATACGAATCTGCCTGAACCTGGCCAGCTGGGCATTGAGCGTTTCCTCATTCAGATAGACGCCGGCGCTTTCCAGATAGAACTTGCCGCTCGCTTTCGCCTTGTAGAGCAGCTTGTCGATGTTGGCCGCGGCGTTTTGCGCGGCCTGATTCATCGCCAGCGGATCGTTGAGGATGAACAGAGCATTGGACGGCAGGTAATCAAAAACACTCGAGAGCTTTTGCTCGCCGAAGCCACCCTGTTCATCATAGTCTTCATAAAACAGGGGCAGAAAGATCGGGTTGA
>CAZOPH010000060.1:0-2217 GCA_964581635.1 uncultured Smithella sp. | reverse complement strand
AAGCCACCCTGTTCATCATAGTCTTCATAAAACAGGGGCAGAAAGATCGGGTTGACGGAGGTTGCGGATTGCTGCCGGAGCGTTTCCGTGAGCCTGTTGCGCAGATCACGCGAAATGTCCAGGTCATCGGCGCGGCGTTTGACATTGCGCACGGCGCGAAGCAGTCCGGCTTCGTTGATGAGGATTTCACCGGCCGGGCCGAGAACAAAAGCGCCAACGGACGCGCCTGATCGCTGGGATGAACAGTCAAAGCGGCGGATCGTTTCGATCTCGTCACCGGCCATTTCCAGGCGCAGCGGTTCCGGCTCTGTGGGCGGAAAAATATCCAGAATATTGCCACGGAGGCTGAATTCGCCGGGGTTTTCCACCAGTGATACCCGTTGATAGCCGCCGGCCAGAAGCCGGGCCGGGAATTCCTCCATCAGCAGCACATCGCCTGTCGAGAGAATTTTCAGATATTGCTGAAACTCGGCTTCGGGCATGACTTTTTGCATGCAGGCCGCAAGAGAGGTGACGATAATCTTACGGCTGTCCACCTGCAGTTGGGTCAACACATTCAGACGGGCCAGCTCCTCTTCCCGCTGCAGGGCGAACATGTCAATGGAAAGAAAATCCAGAGGTGGGTAATGCAGCACGGCTTCTTCACCCAGAAAAAGAATCAGATCGCGGGCGAACGAGGCGGCCTCCCTGGCTGTGGGACAAATGACTGCAATCGGCGTGGGCAGGCGATCAAACAAAAGCGCCGTCAGAAACGGACGGGCAGAGTCTGTCAGCCCGTGAACATCCAGGACAGAGGTTTCTTTTTCCAGCAGTTCCAGAATTTCCCGAACAGCCGGGGCATCCGGGAGAGTTTTTTTATCGATGATTTTTCTCAATGAACTTCATCCAAATGAATACAACGGCCGGTTAAGAAAGCGCCAGCATTTTATCCAGAGCTTTTTTAGCGGCCACGCTTACTTCCCGGGGAACTGTAATCACCGGCTGCATCGTCGTCAGCGATTTTTCGATGTCATCCAGTGTTATTTTTTTCATATCGGCGCAGAAAAGCGCGGGTGAAGCGAGAATAAAGGTTTTATCCGGATTGTGCTTTTGCAGCTCGGCAAAAATGCCTTCTTCCGTTCCGATGATGATTTCCTTTGCTTTTGTTTCGTGGGCGAATCGGAGAATAGCTGCCGTGGAACCGACAAAATCAGCCAGTGCAAGGACCTCCGGACGGCACTCCGGGTGTGCGACAAACAGCGCCTGCGGATGTTCCTGCTTTCGCGCTGCGATCGCTTCCGCCGTCAGCGCTTGATGAACCGGGCAACAGCCTTCCCACGCGACAATGTCTTTGCCCGAGACGGATGCGACGTGGCGAGCCAGATTGCCGTCAGGCAGCATCACCACTTTTTGGGAAGGCGGCAGCGTTTGAATAATCTTGATCGCGTTGGATGAGGTGCAGCAGATATCGCTTGCGGCTTTCACTTCCGCGGTGGAATTGATGTAGGTCACAAAAACGGCGTCCGGTTCCTTCTGCCTCATTTTTTTGACCGCTTCGGCAGTGGCCATGTCGGCCAGAGGACAACCCGCATCCACGCGCGGCAGCAGGACGGTTTTTTGAGGCGAGAGAATCGCCGCGCTTTGCGCCATAAAGTGCACGCCCGCAAAGACAATGACTTTAGCTTCCGAGCGTGCCGCCGCCTGGGCCAAAGCCAACGAATCGCCCAAAGCATCAGCTATTTCCTGAATGTCTGGCCTGGCGTAATAATGAACCAGTAAAATGCCCTGCTTTTCGGCCAGCATTTTACGGATTTTATTTTGTTGTGGGGTCATGAATCGTTTCCCTTCGTTAAGTTACCCTTTCCCTAGCGCAATTGTTCATTTAGTTCAAGGGGGAGAAAGGAGCATAGTTCGTAGCTCGTAGTTCGTGGCTGAAAGCTTAGATAAAAGACTTATATGCGCTGTCATGCTGGTGACGACCGGCATCCAGAAACGAAACAACGCCGAAGGCTTACAAAATATCCATGAACTATCAGCTATCAACTATCAGCTACGAACTTTTTTCCAGTTGACAACGTATCCGTCTTTGATAAGGTGCATCGAACAAGAATAAGGGAGACAAAAAATGATTTCCGTGGAAGAAGCGCTGCAAACTATTCTGGCCGGTTGCCGGCCGATGGGACTGGAGAAAGTGAATATTCTGGAAGCCCGCGGCCGGGTGATCGGCGAGGATGTTTT
>CAZOPH010000059.1:5382-11638 GCA_964581635.1 uncultured Smithella sp. | reverse complement strand
TTTCCATTTATTTGTGTCAATAGCTTTCTTTACGCTTTCTTGATTATCTGCTGTCAGATTTAGCCGGACCAGAACCATCTCGCGATGGATGGATTCGACATTGGTCAGATCATCAGCAGAAATCACATCGACCAGTTTTTGCAGTTCATTGACAATTCGGGTGATGGTCGCCTGAGAGCCTGAGGTGGTCATCACAATTTTTGATATATCATTTTGCGTTGTTGTGTTCACGCAAAGGCTGTCGATGTTATACCCTTTGCCGCCTAATGTTCCGGCAATCCTGGCCAGCACATCGGGTTTATTGTGCACCAGAATTGAAATGATATGGTCTTTTTTTTCCATGCTATTAAACCTCACAAATATTAATGATCTGACGGCTTCGTCAAATTTAGTTGATCATTTCTCTCGATCCTAACGTCATCTGGCTGATTGACTCGCCCGGATGCACCATGGGATAGACACATTCTTCGCGCGACACGCGGAAATCCATCAGCACTGGCTTATTGATGGAAAGCCCCTGCTTTAATATGGCTTCCACTTCGGTTGGTTTGGTTGCCCTGAAGCCGACCACGCCAAAGGCTTCTGCCAACTTCACGAAATCCGGCGCGTAAGTCATATCCGTGAAGGAGTATCGCTTTTCATAAAACATTTCCTGCCACTGCCGTACCATACCCAGATAACCGTTATTTAACAGGACAACTTTCACGGCGATGTTATACTGGGCGGCAGTCGCCAGTTCCTGAATATTCATCTGGATGCTGCCGTCACCGGCGATATCCACCACGTGCTTATTCGGGAAAGCGCATTTAACACCGATAGCGGCCGGCAGTCCGAACCCCATCGTACCCAGCCCTCCTGAAGAAATAAAAGAATTGGGATGATCAAACTGGAAAAACTGCGCTGTCCACATCTGATTCTGGCCGACTTCCGTTGTAATAAGGGCATCGCCTTTGGTTAACTTATACAACGTTTCGATGACGTATTGCGGTTTGATGATTTCACCGTTCTGACAGTAGGTCAGCGGTACTTTTTCCCGCCATTCCGCAATTTCGCCGAGCCACGTTTCCCGCGAGGCGAGATCCTGCATATAGTGGTGCTCTTCAAGGAATCGCAAGAGATCCTTGAGTGTCGCTTTGGTGTCGCCGACAATCGGCAGATCAACGGTAACATTTTTATTGATGGAAGATGGATCAATATCAATGTGGACAATCTTTGCGTTGGCGGCAAAGGTTTCAATTGTGCCGGTCACGCGGTCGTCGAAGCGAACGCCGATGGCCAGCAGAAAATCACAGTGGCTGATGGCCATATTCGCGTAGTAAGTGCCGTGCATACCCAGCATGCCCAACCACAGAGGGTCACTGCCCGGAAAGGATCCGAGACCCATCAGGGTACCGGTTACGGGGATTTCGTATTTTCGAGCCAGGTGGGTTAATTCGTCCGCCGCTTTGCCCAGGATGACGCCGCCACCGGTCATAATCAATGGTTTCTTAGCGGTCTTGAGCATATCGAACAAATTGGCCATTTTTTTTGGCGCCGGTTTGTAAACCACTTCATGGTTGCGGAACTTGACATTGGCCGGATTATAATCGGTTTGCGCGGCCATTACGTTTTTGGGCAGATCCACCAACACCGGACCAGGTCTTCCGGAGCGGGCAATATGAAAAGCTTCTTTAATTGTCGAGGCCAGTTCTTCAATGTTGCGCACCAGAAAATTGTGCTTGGTGCAGGGGCGCGTGATACCGGTAATGTCGCATTCCTGAAAAGCATCATTGCCGATCAGGCCCGTGGGTACTTGTCCTGTAAAAACAACAAGAGGAATGGAATCCATATTCGCCGTAGCGATACCGGTGACGGCATTGGTGGCGCCCGGGCCGGACGTGACGAGACAAACGCCTACTTTGCCGGTTGCGCGTGCGTAACCATCCGCCGCATGCACGGCGCCCTGTTCGTGTCGAACTAAAATATGCTTGAGGTTACTTTTATAAAGTTGATCATAAATGTCCAGAACAGCTCCGCCCGGGTAGCCAAAGATAATGTCAACTTTTTCTTCTTCCAGCACTTTCAGAAGAATTTCTGTGCCTTTCAACTTCATATTTTATGAATCCTCCATCACGATACTTGTCCTCTGTATTCAACAGCCTTTAAAACTAAAAAAGCCGCCAGTTTCTTTAGGAAAAAGCGGCTTTACCTTCACAAAACAAAGCCGCGGGCTTTTCGGGGCCCGCGGCTGATATCTTTTTTCTTAAAGATACCGGGCGGCAGACCCCATAAGTACGACTACTACGACGAGCAATCTTACAATGGCTTGTATCTGAATTCTGCCGCTGTCTAAATCTTTAAGAAACATAATTACCCCAAATAATTTGATTGCCTTGTAGCGAAAAAAGCTCTGCTTGTCAAGAGGCATTATCAACTTGTTTTAATTTTTTATCGAAATAACTCTTCTTTTTCTTCAGTTACTTCTTCAGTTTCCGTATTTTCGCTGGGCGGCACGTTATCCAAAAAGCATTCATAGATAGTTCCGGGGCCCGAGCCTGAAGTCGCCACGCCGGTTCGGTGATCCACCTTGACAAAAACAATGCCTTCCGGAATGGGGAAGGATTCCACCGGCTTGCCCTGTGTAACCTTTTCCATAAAGTAGAGCCAGATAGGCGCCGCAGCACGACCGCCCACTTCATTTTTCCCCAGAGATTTTTCCTGATCAAAACCAATCCAGACACCGGTAATCAGAGACGGCGTAAACCCGATAAACCAGGCATCGCGGATATCGTTGGTTGTTCCGGTCTTGCCGGCAACCGGCCGGCCAATGCTTTTGACCCTACGGCCCGTGCCGCTTTCCACAACGTCCTGCATTACATAGGTTGTCATAAAGGCAATGCGGGGATCAATGACTTGCTCCTCCTGTACTTTGGCTTCTTCAAAAACATTTCCGGTACGGTCAACAATTTTGCGGATAAAGTAAGGCGTGACTTTTTTCCCCTGGTTGGCCAAAACACCATAGGCGCGGACCATTTCCTGCAAGGTAACACCCGATGATCCTAGCGCCAGGGATAGATTCCTAGACAGCGGTGATTCAATCCCCATATTGGCTGCGTAGGAGGTGGCGTAATCGATTCCAATTTCCTGTAAGATCTTAACGGTAACGACATTGCGGGATTGGACCAGGGCCGTCCTCATGGTTATAGGACCCAGAAATTTATCGTCAAAGTTCTTCGGTTTCCAAAGGCCATCTTCCTGCGATGGGTCTGCAAAAACAATGGGAGAGTCCACAAACCGCGTGCACGGGTTCAGCCCTTTATCAAAAGCCGCTGTATAGATAAGCGGTTTGAAAGCAGAGCCCGGTTGACGGCGTGACTGAGTTGCTCGGTTGAACTCGCTTTTGTTGAAATCTCGTCCTCCGACCAGAGCACGTATCGCGCCGGTTTTAACATCCATACAATAAAGCGCGCCCTGCACCAGGCCTTTCTGGTATTTGCCTCTTGCTTCCATTTCCGTCAGACCCTTAATGAGCGCATCGCGGGCCGCTTTTTGCGCCGATAGATTCAGGGTGGTATAAATGGTCAACCCTTCCTTATAGAGGATGTCCGCGCCGTATTTCTCCTGTACATAACGACGGACGTGTTCAACAAAATATGCGGCGACTTTGTCCTTGGGTTTCATAGGCCTCAACTTCAAAGGAGCGGCGACGGCCTTATCCATTTGTTCTTTGGTAATGAAGCCTTCTTCCATCATGCGGGTCAACACGTAAGTCTGTCTTTGTTTCGCGCGATCGAAGTACAGAAACGGAGAATAGGTGGTAGGCGCTTTCGGCAAACCGGCAAGGAGTGCGGCCTCCGGTAACGTCAGATCCTTGGCGCTTTTGCCGAAGTAACCAATCGATGCCGATTCAATCCCGTAGGTGCCGTGACCTAAATAAATTTGATTAAGATACAAGTTCAGGATTTCATCTTTGGTCAGGTATTTGTCAATTCGATAAGAAAGAATGGCCTCCTTCAATTTTCGAATGTATTTTCTTTCCGGTGTCAAATACATCAGTTTGGCAACCTGTTGCGTAATAGTGCTTCCGCCCTGCACAATTTTACCCGCTTCGACATTTTTAAACAAAGCGCGGAAAATACTTTGCAGATCAAATCCCTGATGCCGGTAAAAGCGGGAATCTTCCGCCGCAACAAAAGCATATTGAGTGATTTTAGGAACTTCAGAAATATTTACCATCTTTCTGTCTTCCAGAAAGAATTCATCAATCAGGTCGTTATTTTCGTCAAGGACACGGGAAGCAATGCTGGGACGGTAATCCTTGAGTGCGTCAATTCCCGGCAAGTCCAGGGTCATGACATAGTAGGCAAAGGTTCCGCCGACGGTTGTAAGCAGCATTAAAAAAAACACAACCAATAAAACGGTGAGGACTTTGGACAGTTTGGTACCTTGTCCTGGTTGTTCTATCTTTTTTTTGCGTATAGACATGACCTTAATACCTATTCTTCACGAGAGCCTTCCATGGCTTCTGGGTTTTCTTTTTTTTTGGCGGCAAACTTTGCCACAAATATGCTCACTTCATAAAGAAATAGCAAGGGAATCGCCATCAAAACCTGGCTTAGGGCATCCGGCGAAGGCGTTAGAATCGCGGCGGCAATAAACATCAACAAGATGGCATACTTTCTGTTTTTGGAAAGTAGTTTGTCGTTGACGATGCCCAGTTTCGCCAAAAAGAAAATTAAAATCGGCAACTGAAAGGACAAGCCGAATCCCAGTAAAAACTTGATAAAAAGCGAAAGATATTCGTTGAATGAAATCATAGCTTGTAAATATTGATTGTTGAAACTGACAAAAAATTTAAACGCTGGAGGCAGAACGATAAAATAGCCAAAAGTGATGCCACTCAAAAAAAGCAGCGTGGAAGACAAGACAAAGGGCACTACGAACTTTTTTTCTTGAGGAAGCAACGCCGGCGAGATAAATTTCCACACTTGATAAAAGATGAAAGGGCTGGTTAGAATCAAGGAAGAAAAAAAAGCGACTTTCATATAGGTGAAAAAAGCCTGGGTCAGACCGGTGTAAATCAGGTAGCTGCTTTTGGGAAGGGCGTCGGTTAAAGGCCTGGTAATAATGGCGAACAGCCAGTCTTTAAAATAGTAACAGACGAAAAAGCCAATCCCTAAGGCAATCAATGAGTTGGTCAGCCTCTTACGCAGTTCAATTAAATGTTCAGTCAAAGACATTTTAAGATCTTCGTTGGTTTCCATCATGGGCCGTTTTGCTGAGTATTGAATTTTTAGAAGTTATGTTTGATTTTGATTATTCCCGGTATCATTCCCGGCCGTCTTTGTTTCTTCCGATGCGGGCTTTTTTAAAAGAAGAGAATCTTTCAGACCATCATCAGGTTTGGTTTTATCTTCTTCTTTCAAGGCGTCTTTCAGATCTTCGCCGATACCCTCGGTTGCATTTTTGAAATCTCTAAAGCCTTTGCCCAACGTTTTAGCCAGATCAGGCAGCTTTTTCGGCCCGACAATTAAAAGCGCAATGATTGCGATTATTATCAGCTCCTGCACTCCGATACCAAACATGGATTGATTACTCCTTTACATATCGAACTCTCTGTATATATTGATTGCAACTTTTGTCAATGTTTTTCACTAAGACCGGATACTGTGATCAAACTCAATTGGACTAGTATATTTAAATGTTCGCGATTTTATACAATCTTGATTTTTACAACTTGACTGCGTATTATCTACCTTATATTCAATTCATATGACTCTTGATGAACAAATGACCGAACTGAGACGAATGGGATCGACCAGAATACTCTACTGGGCGCGTCCGAGCGTTGTTGTACTATCTGTGGGTTTAGTACTGGCCGGCGCGTTTACCGGCAATCTGGTTTTCTATGGCATTGCGATTGCTTTTGCACTCGTCGCGTTTGCGATCTGGAATGCAACCCCACAAATCGGCAATGCCGCCAGAGGTTTAAAGGAGGGTGTGAAACAAGATGGCGATGTCAAGATCAGAATTCATCAGTGGACAGACGCGGAATTAAGTCAATATGAATCCTACAACGGGATGATTTTGATGGATAACCAGCCTCTGTGGCAAATGGAATTTGTGCAGCCTCAGAACTGGCATCCCAAAGAGGGCCGTTATCCAGCCGAACTGGTCTTTATTCGTGGTGTAACATGGCCGGTTGTTCTTCTCACCAGCGACGGCCTGTTATATCCCCGCCTGAAACCCAGACGCGTGCCTGGTGGTCAAAGATAAC
>CAZOPH010000059.1:4172-5282 GCA_964581635.1 uncultured Smithella sp. | reverse complement strand
GTCAGCGCTTTGATCGCATTCATTACGTATCTTCCGAAAAGTTGGTGGTTCTGGGGATGGACGTTTTTTACTTTATTCCAGTTTGTGATGTTGTGGCTCTACCCGGTGTTGATAGCGCCGCTCTTTAATAAATTTGAACCAATTCAGGATGAATCGCTCAAAGAAAAAATCATGACATTACTTTCCAAAGCCGGTCTCCAAGCCAAAGGGATTTATCAGGTGGACGAAGGCAAGCGCTCCAAACACACAAACGCCTATTTCACCGGCATGGGAAAAACCAAGCGTATTGTTTTGTATGATACACTGCTTTCCTCGCATACGCAGGAGGAAATCGTATCGGTATTGGCGCATGAAATCGGTCATTGGAAAAAGAAACATATCCTCAAGCAACTGGCATTTATGGTTCTCGCTTCGCTGATTCTGTTTTATCTCGTTTATATGATAGTGAGTTGGCCGCCTCTTTACAGAGCATTCGGCATGATCCAGACTCCTGTTTACGCCGGTCTGTTTCTGATTTCTTTATATCTTGCAGCTGGCGGATTTTTCTTAAGTCCTGCAGGTTCCACCATTACACGTCATTTTGAGCGCGAAGCCGACCGGATGGCTTTTGACTTGATCGGTACGGCAAAACCCATGGTCAGCGCGCTCAAACGCCTGGCCAAAGATAATTTAAGCAATCTCCATCCTCATCCCTGGTACGTTCGGTTTTATTATTCTCATCCGCCACTGACTGAACGTATAGAATGCTTGCAGGCAATGGAGTATAAAAAAAGCAAGCCTTAAGGAGTCTCCAGTATGCCAATTTACGAATTCTACTGCAAAAAATGTAACACGATATATAATTTCTTTTCCAAATCGGTCAATACCAGCAAAGTTCCTTCCTGTCCGAAGTGTAAAAACGTAACGCTTGCACGCCAGATGTCCATTTTTGCCGCGATTACCGGATCAGGAAAGGAAGATATCGCGGATGATCCTTTGAGCGGCCTCGATGAAAGTAAAATGGAAAAAGCCATGATGCAGTTCGCGGCGGAAGCAGAAAAAATGAAAGATGATGATCCTCAAGCCGCGGCAAAGCTGATGAGAAAATTATCGGAAACGACCGGGATGAAG
>CAZOPH010000059.1:0-4072 GCA_964581635.1 uncultured Smithella sp. | reverse complement strand
GGATCACATCAAAGCAATTTATCGCGATGTCGATGCGGCAAAAAACGCCGGATATGAAAACATTCCTGCCCCTCCGACTTTTTCCACCAGTTTTGTTTTCTGGACAGGCGGTGGTCTGTTAGACATCGTTAACCTGGTGGGTGCTGATTTAAGCAAGCTTTTGCATAGTGAGGAAGACTACGAATATTTCACGCCGATCTGCGCGGGAGATGTCATTACCCGCAAAATGAGGGTTGTAGATATGTATGACAGGGGTAAAAAAGAAAAGAAAGGTAGGTATGCCCAAGTGACCGTCCTGGAGACGGAATTAATCAATCAAAGAGGAGAATTGGTTCTCAGGGCGCGCACAACTTTTATGGAAAGATAGGAATAACGAGATGACCATTAACTTCGATGCGATTCAGGTTGGAGATGCCATACCTGCCTTCACCGCCCCACCCATAACGCGAACGCAACTTGTGCGCTATGCCGGAGCATCCGGCGATTTTAATCCCCTTCATCACGATGAGACCTTTGCCAAGATGATTGGCATGGATCATGTCATTGCCCATGGCATGTTTATTATGGGTATCGCAGGCGAAGCCATCACCTCTTGGATCGATAATAAATATTTGAGAAGATTTTCCGTGCATTTTCTCAGTATGACTCAACCGGTTAATCTGGATGATTTTGAAAACACAAAAAGCCGGGCAACCATCACCGTGAGCGGCAAAGTGATCGAAAAGTATGAAGAAAATGGCGAGAAAAGAATCCGTTGTGAGATTATTGCCCAGGATGCGCAAGGTAACAGAAAACTCTCGGGTTTTTTCGTGGTCTCATCGCCCTGATATTTTTTTCTCTCACGGATTTCAGCAGGTTTTTTATGAAAGCCCATATATTGGTTATTGATGATGACGCCGTTGCTTGTGAATTTCTTCAGGAGGTTCTTCTTCGCGAAGGATACAACGTCACCACGTTTACCTCCGCTCTCACCGCTCTTGAACAAAACCTAGCCGAATACGATTTACTAATGTCTGACATTCGTATGCCCGGTATGGATGGTCTGAAATTCTTAAGCGAAGTTCAAAAAAAATGGCCGAAGCTGCCCGTCATCCTGATGACCGCTTACGGTTCTCTGGAAACCACCATGGAGGCGATCAGGTTGGGTGCCTGGGATTATATCAGCAAACCCTTTTCGCCTGAAGATTGTCGTGCGCTCGTTAAAAAAGTTTTAGAAGTACGTGAGTTACGTGAGCGGCGGTCAAATGGCCCGCAGGAAGCCATCGAAGAGGCGAAGCTGATTGGTTCTTCTCCCGTTATGGTTGAGTTCTATAAACAAATTGCCCGTGTCGCCGATTCCCAAGCCAGTGTGCTCATTGAAGGTGAAAGCGGCACCGGTAAGGAACTGACCGCACGTTCCCTGCATTATATGTCGTCACGCCGCCTTTTGCCTTTTGTGGTAGTGCATTGCGGTGCAATTCCCGACAATTTACTCGAATCGGAGCTTTTCGGCTACGAGAGAGGATCCTTTACCGGTGCGGATCACCAGCATAGGGGTCTGATTGAGTCTGCGCAGGGCGGCACCATTTTTCTGGATGAAATCACCGAAATGTCCACGGCGCTGCAAAGCAAATTTTTGCGGTTTATGCAAGATGGCGAAGTACGCAGAATTGGTGGACATGAAGTGCGCCACGCTGCGGTTCGTGTGGTCGCGGCGGCCAATAAAAATATTGATGACGAGGTCAGTTCAGGCGGTTTCCGCCTTGATCTCCTGTATCGCTTCATTGTGCGCCTGCACATTCCTCCTTTACGGGAACGCAGAGAGGATATCCCCTTGCTGATCGAGGCCATGCTGAAGAAATTGGGCTATCCCGGTGTGCGCGTTTCTCCGGAAGCCATGGAATTACTGATGGCCTACGACTGGCTGGGCAATGTGCGCGAGTTGGAAAATGTTTTGCAGCAGACCCTACTCCTTTCTCCTTTTGTGGTCATTCTGCCGGAAAATTTGCCGGACCGGTTCCGGCAAAAGGAGGAAAAGAAAAAGAACAACAGCCTGTCGGACATGACGCCATTGGAGGAAGTACAACGGGAGCAAATTCTTCAGACCCTCAAGGAAACGTCCTGGAATCAATCCAAGGCCGCCGAGATTTTGGGCATTGACCGTAAAACATTGCGTATGAAAATCCGTCGCTATGGCCTGCAAGATGAAAAATAACAGGTCTTTGTCTTAATCAAGAATATCATCGGCCATCCGCATGTAAAGGATGACTGAAGTTCCACTGCCGGGCGTGCTTTGAATTTCCATTTGGCCACCATGCGCCTTAACGATATCACGCACAATGGCCAGTCCCAGGCCGCGCATTCCTTCATCTTGATGTGAGCTGAAGAACGGTTCGCACACATTTTTCAAAAGATCAGCCTCAATACCCTTTCCGTTATCGGAAATCAGGATTTTGCTGGTCTTTGCCGACCGGTCATCTTCAGCGGATATGGTGATTTTACCGCCGTCGGGCATGGCGTCAATGGAATTTTGAATGATGTTCAGAAGCGCGGTCTGAATCCGGTAGCGATCAACGTATAAAGATGCGGCAGACCTGTCAATCTGCACATCGATAGTCACGTGGTTCTTTTGTATCAAGGGCTCGACCAGCGGCAGTGTTTCGCTGAATATTTTATGCACGGTCATCAATTCAAAATGAGGTTCCGGAAGGCGCGTGGCTTTGCGGACATTTTGAATGACATTGTCCAGCCTTTGTGTCTGTTCGACAATCAAATTTAACTTATGCGCGACATCCGGCGGCCAGCCTTCCCGTTCCAGCATTAGCTTGGCCAGTCCCGCAATGGAGTGAAGTGGCGTCCCTAAATCATGGGCCAGATTTGCCGTTAAGTGTCCCAGGGCGGTTAATTGTTTTAGATCATCGACCTGTTTTTGCAGATGAACGACATTGAGCGTCTCTTCGCGGATACGATCCGCCAAATGGCCGGTCAGATCAAGATTTCTGGCCATGACATTTTGAATTTCGTCCGCCATCCTGTTGAAATGGTCAGCTAGTTGTCCCCATTCATCCTGTCGGATAATGGGAATACGCTCCACGTAGCGCCCCTTTTGAAATTCATCAATCGTTCCAATAATCAGCTTGAGCGGCCTGCCAATTATCCAACCATAGCTAATACCCAACAGCAAAAGAATGACCAGCAAAAGTCCGGCACTGCTGAAAAGCAGCAATTGGCGGGCGCGACTCATGATTTCCGAATTCGCCCGTGAAAAAGCAATGATGCCGACAATAATGCGGGAATCTCTGGTTTCTTCAGAAACAGGATAGAGCAGGCCCAGAGACGGTCCTGCCTCTGTTTCCAGCTTGACATAACGCGATTTCCCTTTAGCGCTGACCTCGGCCACCATATTATCCGGCCATTCATATTGGACTCGGCTGGCACCGGCAACATAGTTGACATTTTTGCGTCGAATGTCGAAAATATCTATTCTGGCCAGACGTACATCCGTTTGAATGTGGTCTTTCAATGCTGCATCAAGTGTGGCGATACCTCGTTTAGTTGGGAAGTGCTGATAAAATGTGCTGACGGTTTCGGCGACACCCTCCAGCCTTTTAACTTGTTGATCGACCAGGATCCCGTCCAAGGCGGTCAGTTGAATAACACCCCAGATGGCCATGGTCACTGCCAGGCCCGCCACCGTCAGCGCAACAAGTCTGACCCGGACGGTCAAGTTGCTATTGTAGTCGATTATTTTTACCAGCAAATTTTTTAGCATAACGAGAAACTTATAACAGAAAGAGATAGAATAAACTACGATGACTTTGCTCAAAACAACAAGTTTATCCATGGTCGGATGCATAAAAAAGGGATGGGTTTTCACCCATCCCTTTTTTATGCATTTTATAAGTTTCTATAACTTATTTTGCTGCTGGAGCGGCCGGAGCTGCTTCTTCAACTTTCTTCTCTTCGGCTTTCTTTGCTTTCTTTGCTTTCTTTGCTTTCTTTACTTTCTTCTCTGCTTTCTTCACATCAGCCTTTGCGGGCTCTGCCGGTGTTGCCGGTGTTGCCGGTGTTGCTGCTACGGCAGGAGCTGCTT
>CAZOPH010000058.1:7929-11676 GCA_964581635.1 uncultured Smithella sp. | reverse complement strand
TGTTCCATGAGGATATCGTCAACCACGCGGGTGAATACCTTGAATCCCGAAACGCTGACCATGTCTTTGAGCCGGTCAACGATGAAAAAGTAGCCGTCCTCGTCCATTTCAGCGACATCGCCCGTGTGGAACCACCCATTCCGGAAACTGTTGGCATTCTCTTCCGGTTTATTATGGTATCCCTTGAAAACCTGGGGACCCTTGACGACTATCTCACCCGGTTTTCCCAAAGGAACCGGTTCACCGGTGGCCGGATCGACCAGTCTCACCTCCGTCCCCACCATGGGTATCCCCACTGATCCCACCTTCTTCATTCCTCGCATTGGATTGGCGGTAATCAAGGGGGTTGTTTCCGTCATGCCGTAAACCTCCATCACCTTGCCCTGACCAACGATTTTCTCAAAATCACGGATAGTTTCTGCAGGAAAGGGAGAGGCGCCACTGACAAAAAACTGGACACCTGAAAAATCCAGCGCCTTGAATTCCTTCATCTTCATCAGTTCCAGATAAAGGGTAGGCACATTGATGAGCGCCGTGGGTTTCAATTTTTTCATGGCTTTGCACATGAATTTCAGGTCTCGAGGGTTGGTCAGGAGTATCGCCGAGGCCCCCAAGGCGATGGCCCAAAGGGAGAGGAAATTGCCTGCCTGATGAAAAAGGGGAAAGGCGGAGGCGATAGTATGTTCACCAATATTATTGAGGCCTGTCCAGGTTCTCATCTGTTTCATATGACAAACAACATTGGCTTGGGTGAGCACTGCGCCCTTCGGAGGACCCGTCGTGCCACCCGTGTACATCATGAGACAGGGATCATCAGGACCGACCTTTACATTGACTATGTCCTTGGGCCGGCCTTCGATTGCATTCGAAAAACGAACGACTTCGATATTCGGCAGGGAGTGGATCTCTCCCGCGGGAATCTTTTTAAGGAGTGTCCCCAGGATTTTTTTGATGGAGGGGAGAAAATCGGCAATGGAAACAACCACGACCGTTTTCACCTTGGTCTTAACAACCACCTTTTTCACTGTCTCAAAGTTGAAGTCGAAGGTTAGAAGAACTTTGGCACCGGAGTCGTTGAGTTGATATTCCAGTTCCTCGGCCGAAAGCAATATGCTGATGCCGGTAAAAACGCAACCGGCCTTATGGATGCCGATGGCCGCGAAAAAAGATGCAGGAACGTTGAGCAGATGAAGCCCCACGACGTCACCCGCCCGGCATCCCTGGCTGATCAGAAAATGGGCAAACTGGTTTGAATAGGTGTCGAATTCACGGAAACTGATATTGGTGCCCATATAATTGAGCGCCATCCTGTCGGGAACGCCATCGAAGGCCTCACGCATGGCCTCGGCGCAGGATATCCGGGGATAGTTGGTTAGAGTCGGTGGAACATGCTCGTCGTAAGACTTCAGCCAGGGTTGGCTTGCGTAAACGTCTTCCATAAACCTCCTCACTTAATCTATGAGTCGATAGGATACGCCCGACTTCTCTGAAGCAATCAGCTTGATTTTCAATCCTTGCGATACATGGTAACCACGCAGGCACCACCGAGGCCGATATTTTGCTGGAGACCGATCCTGGCGCCTTCCACCTGGCGGACACCGGCTTCCCCTCGCAATTGCCAGACAAGTTCGGCACATTGGGCAAGGCCTGTGGCGCCCAGAGGATGTCCCTTGGAAAGCAGACCTCCTGAAGGGTTTGTGACGATACGGCCACCGTAAGTGTTATCGCCATCTTCAATGAATTTTTCTGCTGTCCCTTCCGGGGTCAGACCGAGCGCTTCGTATGTCACGAGCTCGTTACAGGTAAAACAATCATGCAGTTCGACCACATCCACTTCTTCAGGGCCGATGCCTGACTTTTCATAGACCTCTTTTGCGGCCGCAGCCGTCATATCGTAGCCGATGATACTCATCGGGCTTCTGCTCTCGAAGGCACCGGGAAAGTCCGTATACATGGATTGAGCAGCGATATAGATCGGTTTGCTGATGTTGTGCTTTTTGACAAATTCATCGGAGCAGACAATTGCAGCGGCGGAACCGCAGGTGGGCGGACAACACTGCAGGCGGGTCAACGGCGGAGCCTGCATAGGAGAAGCCAAAACTTCCTCCAACGTCACGAGATTCCTGAAGATAGCTCGCTCATTGTGCTCAGCGTGCCTTCTTGCCTTGACGGTGATTTTGGCAAAGGTTTCTTTTTTGGTGCCGTATTTCTGCTGATGCTCAACACCTGCGCCACCGAAGAGCATGGATGCCATGGCGACACCCTCTATTGGCGGAATGACTTCAAACAGCTTTTCAAAGAATGTTTGCATGGGAACGGGGCGGTCATTGAAGACTATCCCCAGGGCGCCCGGGGTCATCTGCTCGAAACCTAAAGCCAGAGCACACTCAACCAAGCCTGTGGCGACCGCCTGCCGGGCCAGGAAAAGAGCGCTCGATCCCGTGGAGCAGTTGTTGTTCACGTTGAAGATGGGAATACCTGTCATACCGACATCATACAAAATCTTCTGACCGGCACAGCTATCGGCATATACCCAACCGCAATAGGCATGTTCAATCTCGCGGTATTCAATCCCAGCATCCTTAAAAGCGTCCAGAAGCGCCTCTTTACCCATCTCTGTGTATGGCCGAAGGGCTTTGGGCGATGTAAATTTTGTCATACCAACACCGACAACATTAACTCTTCTCATTTCTCCCCTCCTCATTTTTAATTTTTTGCTGTGATTGCAGCTGGCATTTTCTACGTATGTAAATTGGTGCCAATCCTGCGCTTAGAATAAATAGAAATATTACGTGTCTTATTGTTGACATATTGTCATACAATATGTCAACAATAATTTTAAATATTTTATTAGTTATTTAATGTCGTATTTAAAAACAGAAAATACCGTAGAAAAATTTAAAAGATGGCTCATCCGTCATTTTCTCATCTTACATCATGGTGGTTATGTTCAGCCTAGGGTAAGAAATTCATTGTAAGAGTCTGCTCACGAATATTTCATTGACACACCACACAGTTCTTCTTATACTCTTAGGTATTAGAAGTAATATTTTATCAGAATAATTGGACGATCATCCTATGGCAATTAAAAACAGCAAAAGGGTTTGGCATGGATAACAAATCATTTGGCATGTCGAAAATTAAAAAGTCACCCGATATTCCCAGTCTTGTCGCCAAACAGATCATAGATCGCATCGCAAAAGGCGCTCTTAAACCCGGCGATAAACTGCCCAGCGAACATGAGATGACCAAGCTGTTCGGCATCAGCCGCATATCCTTGCGCGAGGCCATGAAACTGCTGGAAGCACGCGGCTACATCGAATCTCACAACCATCGTGGGAAGTTCGTCAAATCGATGGTTGACGATATGCGAACTCCCCTGAAAGAATTTCTCTCCATTGATCATAAGCGCATTTGGGAACTGTTGTACGTGAGACGCATTATTGAGTCAGAAGCAGCTTATCTGGCTGCAAATAACGCCAGTCGTGAACAGATCAAACAGATTCGGGATATGTTCAAGCAAGCCACGAAGATCAACTTGGATATCATTATCAACACCAAGGAAGGCGGAATATTCTATACCCGTTTTTTTGATCTTCTTGCCGATGCTACTGGCAACACCGTCTTCATGCATCTGCGTAAGACTATCACCACCATCCTGCGGGAAGCCTTTCCTTACAGCCGTAAGAAGCTCTCGACTATTCCCGGCAGTTCGCGCGATATTTTCACGCAATTGCGCAAGATCGG
>CAZOPH010000058.1:2468-7829 GCA_964581635.1 uncultured Smithella sp. | reverse complement strand
GATAGTTTCTCGTCAAGGACCCGCATGATGTCTATTTGCCCCATCGAGATAGGCCTACAACTCCGATTCGAATGAAGAATGGCCCCGTCGATCTTGTAGTCGCAAACGGCTTTGGTGATCAGTTCAATCCGCTTCTCCAAAGACACGCAGGAAACCAGAGGGTAGGAGACGAGGGATTTGTAGGCAATGCTCTCCAGCGGTTTGTCCGGATCTAATCTCAACGACCAGGCCGAAGTATATGTTTCCGCCACGACCACAGCATTCCACTTCTCGAAGTAGTTGAAGAGCTGCATGTTATACCAGAGCGGGATGTTATCCCAGAAAAGCCGTATCTTCTCATGGGGGATTACACCTTGCCCATGGGCTACCCTCTCCTTGACTTCCCGTAAGACATCTTTCAAAAAATTCACGGCGATTTCGGTCCCGTGCCGGGTCACCATGACAAACATGATGCCGATCTCGGCGGCGGAAAACGGGGAGGGAATCGTCGATCGCGTTGCCATAATCTCATCCCAGAGCCGGCACGCCTCGTCGGTATAGATGACCGCCTGCCGCAGTTTATCGATATCGAACTTCAGGCCTGTCGTATTTTCAAGAAACTGGATCAGTCGTTTGATTTGGGTTACAGCATACGCGATATGACGTTTTTCGATCTTCTCCATGGCCACTTGGGGAAGGTCGGCCCTGAAAATCGGGACGTTGAAGTAATCGCAGAGCACCTGGAAGGTCTTCATGGTGGGGATACAGCCGGCCCCGAAGGAGATAAGGCAGTCGGGTTTAGGAAGGCCGTTCAGCGGCTGGTTCTCCTCGTTGATTCCGTCGAGCGCATAGCCCACGTTGTTTCGGAAATACCCGCAGAGATCGCTCGAAAATCCCCGTTTGGCCGCATACTCGAAATTCTTTCGGTTGGTGCCGATGGCGGCGCAAAGAGGCGCCCAGTTTTCCGGGAAGACCGGAGTGATCCCCATGGCGTAGAAAAGCTCGATCATGCCGTTCATCGGCGGAATCCAGATCACGGGGCGTCCTTCGGCTTTGGCCTTGTGTCCCTCCGCGTAGAAATCGGTGATGATCTGACGCAAGGCCGTGTTCGCCTGGAGCCGTTTCTGGGTTTTCTTCCCTTCCATTAACTCGCCCCCAGCATTTCTACAAACCCTTCCAGTCGCGTCTGCATTTGCCCGCTAAGTCCCTCCGCCTCTAATTCCAGTTGTATCTGAGGTATCCCTTTTTCCGTTAGCACGTTTTTCAGGAAGGGATGATCCCCCAGATGAGGTTCGCAGAACTTCTGGTGCATGAAGATGACGGCATTCACGTCAAAGTAGGAAATCGTCTTGAGGATATAGTCCTTTCTCCCGGGGAAATCGGCCCTCGAACTGCAAGGCGATAGATTGAGATAATACCGGACAAGCGCCGAAAGGGGATCTTCCCCCGTCGGGATTCTCTCCCGTACCAGTCGATATCCCAGGCAGGTGTCATCCGCTACGATGTTTCCCCCGAGCGCTTCGATCCGTCCCAGGATATCATGATCGGAAACAACGCTTCCGGATATCATGATCCGATGCTTCTCTCCCGTGCCAGGGCTCATCCGGATATTGGATAAATACCTCTCGTAAAAGGGGACAACCGTTTCAATCGGCAACACCTGAAGTGCCAGGTTCATGTGATACAGATCCAGATAGCGGACAGTCGAGCCGTTTCTTTTTGCCTGGTAAATTGCACCGATGCGCTCCCGGGCAGCATCATAGAGCCTGATCGACTCCTGAAGCTTCTCAGCCGAGAATCGTTTTCTTGTAAAATCTTCAAGGGCGGCGATCAGCGCCATGAATTCCGCTCTGCAGTAAACGACGGCCTCATCCGTGTTCATGTAGGGAGGGCTCAGCAGGAAGGAAAAGGCCGGCTTTAAATTGCGGCACCAGATATTGAACAACCCGCACGTCGAGTCGCAGGTGTAAGAGTGGATCACCCCATCCAGAAAATCATAGTGGCCGGCCAGACCCATCGCCATGATATTCCGCGCCGGGGGGCAGATGAAGGCCGGCAGCAGCGTGTTTGCCCGTTCATTGTTAGTGGTTTCTCCCCAAAGCCTGACGGGCAGGATATTGAAGGCATGCAGAATCTCGACGGGTACATAAGAACATAGCGTGCCCAACACAAGACGATCATTTTTCTCTTTCTCCTCCCGTGCGATTTCCCTGCTACGTTGAACCAGATCTTTTAATTCTTGGTCCATGTTCATCCTTCTTGGAGACGCTATTCACGAAGTCTTGCCATATCGCCTCTTTCCAAAGGGCTTTCTTGTCCATCTTGCCCACGGCGACGATGGGCAATTCTTTCTGAAGTCAGTAGGCTTCGGCATTTCGTAGGTTGTGGTGGTTGGTAAGAGCCTTTTTTATGGTTTGAACTATAAGAGACGTGGACTTGTGTGTCAAGAAATACTTGACAGAAATAATTGGCCTCATGATTTCTTGATGGCAGCTATGTGAAGCCGAACCTGCGAGAAGCAAACACCGCACTGTAAACCAACAGCGGGTTTATGAACGACTTCATTGCCCCATGATAACCTCTCCAGTGTCGGTGATCAGTTTTTCCGGGAGTTGAAAGAGTTTCTTGAAAATGTCCAAAACACCTTTCGACATAGACGTAACGGGAATAGCGTTAACAGTAGGATCACTCCGTTTCCCCTTCGCTTGAAAATAAAATGTGATCAAACTTTTTGTATCATTCGTAAGAATCCATCCCACAACCGGAATCGTGCTTACGATTTTATCAACCGTCTGGAGTGGTTGTATTCCAATATTAAGATTAAGCTCCTCTCTGATAATATCTGTTGTCCCTACAATGGACACGTTCATAGCGTTGCTTTTAACGAACAGGTCGTTACTGGACAGGATACCATCCTTGATAGAAAATGTGCCTTGAACCGATGTAAATGGCATCCCCTCGGTGACCATGTCCGGCAGTTGGAATTTAAGCAGTTGTGACACGTTCAGAATGGAGAAGACTTTGGACAGAACGGCATACTTGTTCAAAGAGCCTTTTCCCATAACGAGTGTTGCAGTTCCCCGCATCGTTTTTTTCAGGTCGGATATGTTTGCACCTTCCGCAGTCAAATCACCCTTCATGGTCAATGTGCCTGTCATCGACACTTTTTCAGAACCGGCATATTTCATAATTTGTTCCGCCGACGTCTTATCAAGAATGAAACCTACCTTGTATTGCACAACACCACCCGGGGCAAAGATAATAAGACCTTTCCCGGAGAAACCACCATTGAAGGCGTTCATTTCAAACGCGGATATGTCCATGGTCTGCTGTTGATAGGTAAATGTGGTGCGCAGCTCTGAGTAAGGAATCGAGTTTATCTTACCTTTATGAGATTGAACTGAAGCCTTCAGGAACAACTCCTCTGATGTTGATTTTTCTTTTTTAAGGACGTTTATTTTGGATAGGAGGACTATATCGTCCATATCAAGATAGGTTGAGGTGACCTGGATATCGAAGAATGGTTTTTTAACATTCGGCATAGCACCCGTTACGCTGAACACCGAGTCATTCATCTGGGCGGACAGCCGTTTTATTAAAAGCCCCTTGTCCCTGAAAACGATATCCCCTGTAAAATTTCTCACCTTTATTGCACCGGATGGGCTCTGCAATCCAACATCTTCAGGATCGAGGAGGTCTGAAGAGACTTTCACGCGGACCGATGGATTCGTGAAGTCTTTCAATGTTACCCTGCCTTGTATTAAGGAACGCCCGATTCGGCCTGTAAGCAATGATGTATCCAATCTGTTTTTTCCGAGGCTGACCGCGCCGTTTAAGGCACTGATCGCCTTGAGTGTTGAAAAGGCCTTAAAGGCTGCGCCTGAAAATGAGATGTTGCCTCGCAAATCAAGATCTGCGATAGATTTTGGTATGCCGCTGCCGGTAAGGGCTAACCGCATGCTTCCGCGGGGCTGATAGGTCCTTATTCGGGGAAGATTAGATACAAGATCCTCAATTTGAAATGCGTTTGATTCAACCGTAAAGGCAGAAAGATACTGATCTTTGATGCGGTAAATTGCAGTTGCGCTCACATTCAGAGAGGCCAGCTGGTAGGAAAAGGCTTCAACCTGCACTTTGCCATTTTTAATGTTGGACTCGAAAACAACCCGATTGCTTTGCGATTGCGGCTTGGTGAACACATCGTTATAGCTGTATGAAACATCCGTAAGATCCCAGCGGCCAGATAATGCATAGTTATTCGTCGTGCCTGATCCCGTCATTTGGAGGAACGTCTTCCCGGTGAAGGCAAAATTGCCGCCCCCGCCTATGCCCAGGAACCATGCAATCTCTTTTTGCCCGGGTATGATAGTCGCAGCGAATGGATAGCTGGCAGGGGTTGCCAGGCAATAATCGGTAATTCTTCCTTCCAGAGCGATAGGTGATTCCCCGAATTTGCCGGACATATTATGTAGGAGCAAGTCCTTACCCCGTAATTCCAGTTCACCTTTGATGCCGCTGAAAATGGGAACTTTCTTGCCATAGGAAAGCATTCCTTCGTCCACACCGACTTTAGCATGGAGAACATTGTAATTCTCATTTTCATCCATATGGGCGATTTGGCTGATCCGTCCGTTGATGCTGCCTTCTTTAAGTTGGTATATCCCGCCCTTGATACGTGTTTTGATAAAATCGGCTACACGCTCAGATATAATGCCATACGGGATAAAAGGGCCAAACTTCTCCAGGGAAATAGGAGAGGAGAATGCTTCTGCTGTAATCAGCGGATCATTCTTGTCGATATCTTTAATCGCGCATCTTCCCGATATTTTAAAATCATCGACTTTGAGATTCAGCTTGTCCATGATGATCTCGGAAGGAGTGCGCTGTATTTTATAGCCAAGACTTACATCTTTCGGCGTCAGAGCAGTATGGAATACTTCCGGGTATCGCAGGTCCAAGTTCTTTACGGCAACCGATCCTTCTGAAATAAATCGGGAGGCATTTCCTTTGAGGTGGGTATCGATATTCAAAACTCCCGTCGTTTGCCTGAAAGGCAGATACTGTTCATAATAGGGTCTGTATCGTTCGATGCTCAGACCGGCCGCATGAATCCTGGCATCAATGCTGCTGTTCAGAAGAGATTTATCCCCGTCGGAGAGCTCGATATTGCCGGTCATGGATAGGGTCCCCTTCTTTCCCTGTTGATCGACGGTGGCCGAGATTTTAAGATCAGTCACCTGCCCACGGACGGGATTGTTTATACGTAAGTCAATATCTTCCAGGTTGATCGTCAACCCTGGTGGGATAATATGCTGATCGGTAAATGTCATGGCGCCATGATGAACGATAATTCTCCTGATCTCAATGGCCGAGGTCTTTTGT
>CAZOPH010000058.1:0-2368 GCA_964581635.1 uncultured Smithella sp. | reverse complement strand
AGAAAAGAAAAACCAATCAAAGGATAGAGAGCCACTCTGACTGCTGCCTTTGCCAGGGGCTTATCCTTAATGAAGTCTGCGGCAATAGGACCGTTTCGGTAATACCAGGCTACAAACTTCCGCCCCAGCCTAGTTGTAAGCAAGTACCTGTCTCTGAACTGACGCAGGATTTCCACTTGTCCCGCCAGCGGTGATCCAAATGCTTCCGTGGCAATGAAACACTGGATGAAGACGCTGACATCATCGTCGTCTCCTGGCTGCGGGGCCTTGGCTGAGTAATAAGCACGGATCATCCAGTTACCGGAATATACATACCATTCGCTGTCGGGCGGCAGGTTCTGCGGCGTGGGTGGCGGTGAGCTCAACCACCAACCGCCCCAGGATCGTTGCTCGGTTTCCGTCTGGTCTATGGAGGCTGGCCAGTAAGATGTCATTGGGGTCTTCATGGCGATCACGCCCACGAGTACGTCGCCCGGACCGCTAAGCAACACCGGGGTAGGCAGCTTGTACATATTCCAGTCATTGAGCACCCGTACGGTGGTAGGGTATGAGTAGAGCCACTTCGAACCGACGCCGGGATTCACATTTCCGCTGTTGTTCTCGTAAACTACAATGATAATGTCATCGCCGACTTTGACAAGGCCTATCTCACTAAAGTAAACCCTTACCTCGTTGATGGATAACGGAAACTCTGAGGCATCGGGGGTAAAGCGGTTCAGAAAGATAAACTCCTTAGTGCCGCCAATACCGATGTTATCGTCTATTGATCCGTCATCCAGGATAAGCTTGCCTTCGGCGGCGAAGGGTTCGGTGGCAACAAAGCCGGCGTTGAAAAAGATGGCCATAACAGCTATGAAAAAAAGTTGATTAATTTTTTTAAGAAATAACATACTCCTCCTTTGTTAATCATTACAGAGGGCATGGTTCAAAAAAATCATTAGAAATGTAAAGATTGAAAGGTTGAACATACCTGTATGCACCCTTTGAGCCTGGCACATTTCAACTTCAACATCTTGTTTAAATTATAAAAATTTCGGGTCTGCATGTCAAGAAATACTGGCCACAAAATCTGAGATGTTGTGCCGATGTTTGCCTTCGAGTGTATAATGAAGAAAAACAGAGCCGAATTGACTCTCCTTTCCTATCAAGCCGTGGCCGTCGCTTTAAACGTAACCCCATCACGCAGCTGAAAAGGTTACTCTACGCCGCGGCGGACATGGAAACGTGAAACAGTGCCATTTTTGCCTGAATGCTAAAACTTGTATTTGCCAGCTGTCATGTTGCGGTAAATATCATCATTCAAAGCTTCATATTTCTCGCTTCCCGGCAAAAGCACGTAAATTTCATCTTTGATCTGCGCCGGATCGTACCCCTGGTTTTTAAGATTTGTTTTCTTGATCTTGTGCGTGGCTGTCCATTCGAAGTCCGGGACGAAGCGAACGAAAAGCGGCACCGCATACTTCGGCAGGATGGTTTTCAGATGTCCGGCCAGTTTGGAGATATCCAAAGGTTCATGATCGTCTTTGACTATCGCCGCCATGCCTGCTTTTCCGTCGCTCCCCGGCATGGTGATACCGTACACAGCGGAGGACGAAACACCGGAAAAACTGTCGATGGCTTTTTCGACTTCCTGTGTGGCCACGTTTTCACCTTTCCAGCGAAACGTATCACCCAGACGATCCGCAAATTGCGCGTGGCGGAAGCCCATATCCCTGAGCATATCACCGGTGTTAAACCACAGGTCACCTTTTCTGAAAACATTACGGAAGATTTTTTCCTCCGTCTTTTTTTTGTCCGAATAGCCGGCAAAGGGCGTCCTCTCCGAAATTTCCATGATCAAAAGCCCCGTTTTGCCTTTTCCGACTTTTTTCATATAACCCTGTTCGTCTCTGACGGGTCTGTCGTTTTCCGTGTCATAGGCCACCAGAGCAAATGGTGTCACACTGGTGCCCACACTATAATCGAAATTCAGGAAATTGGTGAAAACGCCCACACCTTCAGCGGCGCCATAAAATTCGTACACTTTTTCTATTCCGAAACGTTTCTTGAAAGGCATCCAGATATCGGGCCGAAGTCCGTTACCGCATATGTATCTCAGCGTCGTTTCATGATCGTCCGGTTTGGCGGGCGTCGCCATCAGGTATCGGCACACCTCCCCCACATAAACAAAATGCGTGGCTTTGAACTGCCGTACGTCGTCGAGAAACTTGCTGGCGCTGAATTTTCTGCGCAGGGCAACGGCGGCACCATTCAGCATCGCCGGTGGCCAGCCCACAGTAATCGCATTGGTATGGAAAAAAGGAAGAGGGATATAAATGGTATCTGTGGGTTTCACGGGCATGACAAACTTCCCGAACCAGAACATCGC
>CAZOPH010000057.1:0-11814 GCA_964581635.1 uncultured Smithella sp. | reverse complement strand
AACAGATCATCCCGTGCTCAGAAATGACGGGCATGGGATGATCTCCTGATTTTCATGGAAAAAATAAAAGTTCATATTCAAAAGATCGCGGGAAACGAGGACATTCCCCTGCCGACATACATGACCGGACAGGCGGCGGGCATGGATATCTTTGCAGCCGTTCCAGCTGACGAAAAAATATTACCGGGTCAGCGCAGGAAAATCCCAACAGGGATCGCTATTGCATTGCCTGAAGGATATGAAGCGCAAATCCGGCCGCGTAGCGGTTTGGCGATCCATCAGGGTATTACGCTGCTGAACTCGCCTGGGACAATTGACGCTGATTACCGAGGTGAGATTGCTTTAATTGTTATTAACCATGGCGTTGAGTCATTTATCGTTCAAAGAGGAATGCGCCTGGCGCAAATGGTGATTTCGAAAGTCTGCCGGATCCAATGGGTTGAATCATCCAATCTGGATGCAACCGAGAGGGGCAAGGGAGGTTTTGGGCATACCTGAGTTTTCCCAGCGTTTTGCATTTATCGTTAAACAGTGGTATGAAAAACAAAATCATATCGATAAGACTGGTCCATGAAAAAGCACAAAGTTAAAAAAACATTTCAGGAAATCAACGAAAAGATCAAGCAGGGTCGCGCTGTTGTTGTAACAGCCGAAGAAATGATTGCTGTTGTAGAAAAGCACGGTGACGTAGAGGCGGCGCGACGGATTGATGTCGTGACGACCGGAACATTTGGCGCGATGTGTTCTTCTGGTGCTTTTCTGAATTTTGGCCATACATCTCCGCGCATCCGGGCTTCCAAAGTTTGGCTCAACGACGTGCCCGCCTATGGCGGAATCGCAGCGGTTGATTGTTACTTAGGCGCGACAGAAGTAGTCGAAGGCGACCCGCTTAACAGTGTTTATCCCGGTGAATTTAATTACGGCGGCGGCCATGTCATTGAAGACCTGGTGTCCGGCAATGCTGTTAAATTAAGGGCTGAAGGATATGGCACGGATTGCTATCCATCGCGCAAATTTGAAAAAAATATTACCATTAGCGATTTAAGGGATGCCTTTTTATTCAATCCTCGTAATGCCTATCAGAACTATAATTGTGGAGTGAATCTCTCGGATACGACGATTTACACGTATATGGGTATGTTGCGTCCACGCATGGCCAACGCGTCCTATGCGACATCCGGCCAGTTAAGTCCGCTGTTCAACGATCCTTACTACCGCACGATTGGTATCGGGACCCGGATTTTTTTAGGTGGGGCTCAGGGTTTTGTGGCCTGGCCGGGTACACAGCATAATCCCAATGTGATAAGAGGTCCCAATGGTGTGCCCAAAGAGGGCGCAGGAACCCTAGCTGTCATTGGCAATTTAAAGGAAATGAGCCCTGAATGGCTGACAGGTGCCAGTATTTTAGGCTATGGTATTTCGCTGTTTGTCGGTATCGGCATTCCCATTCCCGTTCTGGATGAAGATATGGCGCGCTTCACCGCGGTGAAAGACGCTGATATATACGCTCAGATTTATGATTATAGTATGGACTATCCTAAAGGCAATCCTAAACCTATAGCGGAAGTCAATTATCAGGATCTGCGCAGTGGGGCTATTACTATCGATGGTAAAAAAGTTATTACCGCCCCTCTGTCCAGCTATTACAAGGCCAATCAAATTGCCAATATCCTGAAAGACTGGATTGAAAGCGGTAAATTTCTGCTCGGCGAACCGCAGCAAAATTTACCTTTTGTCAATATTTAATTCCTAGAAGATTATTTCTGAGCGCATCTTTTTTGCATTAATGCAGTTTAGACATCTTAATCCTGCAAAAATATTCGTATCATTTTAAAAATCAAGTAACGATAAATGCAATGATTTATTACGCCCCAGCAGGTAGATCTGATGGTTAAATTTAAATTATTTTGGTGAAAATAACCATTTTTCTGGTCGGTGATGTATTCTATATTCGTTGCTATGATAAAGATAGCTTTTTGATTTCATGTGTTAATTTAAAATATTTTAACTAAAAAAACATTTTACTGCATTTGGCGTATAAATTGCTTCAAGCAAGTCAAGTGATATTTATGATCGATGACGGATATTAAATAAGATTAATGCGATTAACAAACATTAAATTTTAACTTGACTTTTTCTGCTGATTATCGTTTTTTAGGCGCAATAAAAAAGAATTACTTTAATCATCACGGAAAATTTCAAGAAAAATTGAGTAAAGAATTAGAGCATCAAGTCTGTTAAGCGTTTCCAAACTTGCGCGTTAGGGCAAACAGTACTCTGTGAGGTTTCAACTGGAGGCGTTTTTTGTAGAATGAAGATTGGCAGATATTTGGTTGTTTTTTTGTTTTTGATGACGCTTTTAATAACCTTTGGCAACAGGGGGGTTGTTGATAATTATTTGATGGGCAAAAGGCTATCGCAACTGCAAGCGGACAATGATGAACTGGAAAAACAAAACCAGGAGCTTGGGAAGAAAATACTTTTATTACGAAGTGACTCGGCATACATTGAGTCTATCGCACGCAATGAGTTGGGTATGGTAAAAAAAGGAGATGTTGTTTACCGGCTGGCAAAGTGACGGAAACCATTTTACGTAAAAAATAATATGACGGTGCTTCAATGGATTTAAAAGAATTATTTACCGGCTCAAAGAAACTTGTCGGCTTGGACATCGGTTCAAGTTCTCTGAAGCTCGCTGAAATCGTAAGTACATCTCAAGGTCCTATTCTTAATAGGTTCCGACAGATTCCCGTTCCTCCCGGAGTTATTGTTGACGGTGTTGTGGAAGATGCTGGTGCTTTATCATCGATTATAAAAGAACTTTTCCGTAATTCCGGTTGCAAAGGAAAAGGAATTGTCACCTCTCTCTCCGGTAATTCTGTCATTGTTAAAAAAGTAACTCTTGCCCAAATGGAAGAGGTTGAGCTACGCGAGTTAATTCATGACGAAGCCGGTAAATACCTCCCTTTTGATAACATGGATGATGTGAATTATGATTTTCAGATTCTGGGAGATAATGAGTATAATCCCAATCAAATGGATGTCATTATTGTTGCCGCTAAAAAAACGGATGTCAATAGCTACTTAGATGCGATTAGCGCAGCCGGTCTCACCGTCATGATCATGGACGTAGATTCTTTTGCACTGGAAACCATGTATGAAGCTAATTATCCGTTTGAAGATGATGAAATCATCGTCATGGTTAATATTGGCGCGAGATTGACCAATATTAGTGTCATTAAAGGCGGGATGTCCATTTTTACCCGAGATTTCACTGTTGCAGGAAACGTGATCACGGAAGGTTTGCAGGAAAAATACCATGTGTCGGCTGATGAAGCGGAGAGAATGAAAATAGAAGGTGTCCCCACAGGTGATCAGGGCAACATAGATTTTCAAAATGTTATTTTAGATTGTGCCGATCCGATATGTTCGGAAATTGAAAGATCCATTGATTACTTCCGTTCAACTTTCGGGGGTGACTATATCAAGCATGTTTACTTATCCGGTGGATCATCAAGAATTGTCGGTTTAAAAAACCATTTGTCACAGAGATTAAATATAGATACGGAGTTAATAAATCCTCTTTTAAAAATCGGATATAACAAGGCGAATATTGATGCGGGAAAGCTGGACAGCATCAAAACAATCGGTGCCGTGGCCATTGGGTTGGGTTTAAGGAAAATAGGTGATAAATGATTAAGATTAATCTTTTACCTTACCATGAACGGGAGAAAAAAGAGAATCTTGCAAGACAGATAATCATTATTGCGGGTTTATTTGTCCTTTTTATTCTTTGTCTCGTCTGGTTGCAGCTCTATATGGTTTTTCAAGTAAAACATTTAGAAGCAAAGCTTGCGGATTCCAGGCAAACTTTAAAAATTTTAGATGCCAAAGTCGGTGATTTGGAAAAGTTTAAACAGCAAAAAGCTGAGTTAGAGTTAAAAATCGGTGTGATTGGGACGTTGGAAGAAAATCGATTGTTACCGGTGAAAACGCTGGATGATTTATCCATGCTGGTCCCGCAAAAAAATATTTGGCTGGTGAAAATTGCGCAAAGTTATGACAGTCTGACCATAGAAGGCATAGGCCGTGACAACATTGTCGCTGCTGATTTTATGAAAACGATTGAAAAGTTTGCCCCCATCCAGTCGGTCGATTTAGTTTCGTCAAAAAAAGTGGAGATTGCCGACATAACTTTGCAACAGTTTATTTTTTCCTGCAAAATGAAAAAGGGATTTTAAATTATGGCCATCACCATTAACGATATTAAAAAATTATCTCCACAGGCTAAAGCCCTGATCGTCATTTTAATCGTCTTTATCATCGGCTACCTGTATTACTTTTATTTCTTATCCGACACTTTATCTAAAAGGTCACAGCTTGATAAAGATTATCAGGACGTTCAGTTACAAATTAAGCAGAAAGAAAAAATCGCACTGCAACTCGACAAATATAAAGCTGAAGTTGAAGTCCTAAAACAAAATTATAAAATAGCTTTATTAAAACTTCCGGACCAGCGGGAAATCCCCGGCCTTTTTCATTCTGTCGCGCTGGCGGGTAGGGATGCGGGTATTGAATTTGTATTGTTTGAACCACAAGTTGCTGTCCCTAAAGTTCTGGATAAACCTGACGGCGGAACACCTAAAGCTTCCGCAATGCTTAAACCTTCGGATCAGAAGCAAGCAGTCCCTCCGAAGCCAGAAGCTCCAAAACAGCCTACCGCGCCTGCTAAGGCCGGTGATGCAAAAAATCCACCGGCGCCCGAGCCTTTTTATGAGGAAATACCTGTAAAAGTGACAGTGACAGGCCATTTTCAAAATATTGTTCACTTTTTTGAAAAAGTGGCCAAACTGCCACGTATTGTCAACATTTCAGATATTTCCATGGGTGATCGAAAAAATATAAAAGGGCGAGGATACCTTATTACTGCATCTTGTACCGTGAAAACGTACATGTTTGTGGATAAAAAAGAGCAAACAAGTGAAAAGAAAAATGAAAAAAATTAAAATGATCATTTTATGTAATTTGTTGATTCTTTTTACGACAGCTTTTTGCGCTTTTTGCGCTGAAGTAAATAAACCATTTTTACAAACGCAGGCGCCCTCCTTGCTGCCGGTTCTTCAGACGCAGGATAATACTTACAGTTACAGTCCGCTGGGCAAGCCCGATCCCTTCAGACCATTTGTTGATGTAGAAAGTACAGCTGCAAAAAAAAGAAAAGAGGGTAAGACGGAATCTATTTTCCCGTTGCAGCGAGTGGGAGTTGAAAATTTCAATCTTGTTGGAATTGCCGGCGATCAAATACGTCGCGTAGCAGTGGTTGAAGATTCAACCAAAAAGTTTTATCCGCTTTTTATCGGTACACGAATTGGCCTTCATAACGGGAAAGTGACCGATATCCTGGCAGACCGAGTGACTGTGGATGAGTTGCACGGGAAGAAAGTTAAAAGAATTATTTTGAAACTGCGTAAAAATTAACAATGAGGTAATGTCATGAAAAAATATTTATCCAAAATATTTCCTGTGTTCATAATCCTTTGGGTTTTTTTATACACTCCGGTGGGTGTGACTACGGGTTCCAGTGCAGATCAAAATAATGCCACGGGCGCTAAAAATGAAACGGCAAATGTAGGCTATTTGGAAAATATATTATTTGAGAAGTTGTCGGGACGGGAAAGAATTATTCTGGTTGTATCTCAGCAACCTTCGATTGCTCCTACTTCTCAACAGGAAGATAATAGTTTACTCATTAAACTGGAAAATTTGTATGCACCCGACAACATGCGGGAACCTCTTGGGGGGGCGCAGTTAGTCAATGTGACCGACGTGCAGGCCGAGCAGCGGTCAACAGAAGGGACACAATGGGTTTATTTGAAAGTTAGTCTCAAAGAAAATGTTCCCTATTCCATAAGACCGGAAGGAAAGACAATCGTTATTGATTTCAATATTTCCAGTATCGAAGAAAAACTAAGCGCTCAAAATCAAAAGAATGCCGAAAGATCCAGAGCATCACTGGCTGGTGGCGGTTCCAATGAAGACAATGAGATGAACAAACCGGCGCGTCGAGAAACCACAAAAAGATATACGGATAGAATTATCTCTGTGGATTTTCAGGATGCAGACATTAAAAGCGTGTTACGTTTAATGGCTGAGTACGGCAATATGAGTATCATTTCCGGTGATGATGTCAAAGGCAACGTTACTCTCACGATGAAAAATGTTCCGTGGGAACAGGCATTGGATTCCATCCTTGACGTCAAGGGTCTGGCTAAAAAGCAAATGGGTGATGTCATTAGCGTCATGACACTGGAGCGGAAGAAAAAGGATGAATCTGATAAAAAAGCAGCAGAAGAAGATCAGATTAAAGCGGAAGATGCCCGTAAGGCAAGAGAATTGCAGCTTCTGGTCGAGAAGGGGAAATTGCGTCAGATATTGATTGAAGCAAAAATTGTGGAAGTATCCGAAGAGTTTGTTAGAAATCTGGGTGTCCAATGGGGATTCGGCAATAATCAAAGAGTTGGAACGTCTTATGGACTGGGTTTGTCCGGGGGATCCAATCCCCTCACGCAAACGAATGCCCAATCAATGACGTATCCTTCTCAAATTCCTTGGGTTAAATCAGGAACCACTGATCCATTAACGATGGCACCGGTCAATTTCCCATCCAGTGTTCTCGGACCCACTTTTGGTCTTGTTTTTGGCGGCGCGCAAGGCTTTATTGAAACGCAGTTATCAGCCCTGGAAGCGACAACTCAGGGTAAAATAATTTCATCGCCTAAAGTCGTGACGATGGATAATGTAAAGGCCGTTATCAAGCAAGGTGATGAAGTTCCCTATATTACGAAGAGCGAAGGCAGCACCGATACACCCACTGTAACTTTTAAAGAGGCGGTATTAAGACTGGAAGTCAAACCTAAAATCACAGATGAAGGCCGGATTTCCATGGAAATTAAAGCAACCAATGACACACCGGATTACGCCAAAAGAGACCAACTTTACGGTAATCCGCCCATACGTAAAAATGAAGTAGAATCCAAAATTGTGGTGCACGATGGAGATACCGTCGTGATAGGTGGTATCTCTCGCAATCAGGAGGATAAAATTGTAAGCGGTGTCCCCGGATTTTATAAGATCCCTGTTTTGGGCTGGCTATTTAAAACTGAAAATATTCAGAATCAAAAAAGACAATTGATGGTATTTATTACGCCAAAGATATTGGCTGGATCCGGATATGTTGAAGATGAATGTAATGCGACGAATCTGGATAATTTAGATCGCTGTCGCAATCGGCAATAGATAATCGCTCTCCAAGGACATGACAGTCAAGCCCCTCTGCATGATAGATGTGCAGAGGGGCTTTTATCGACGAATTCATAAAATGAAATCCAATGCGCTTGTTCGGATTGATGAAACCATGAAACTGAAAATCTTAATCGTCGTCTCTGTATTATTTTGCCAAATATTTCTTGTTTCCTGCACTAGCACTCCCTGGCACAGGGACCAAGCAGATATATATTTAAAAAAGGGGATAGCTTTACTTGAGGCCAGACAGTACCTCGGTGCGCTCAAGGAATTGCTGGAAGCGGATAAGTATGCTCCCCGTGATCCAGTCATCAATTATAATTTAGGAATTGCGTATTTAGGCCGTGGATTAAAAGACATGGCCATGGAAAGGTTTCAAAAGGCGGTATCCTTAAAAGAGGATTATTCTGAAGCGCATAATTATATAGGCACCATGTATATGGATATGGGGCAATGGGAAAAAGCAATTATTTCTTTTGATAAAGCTTTAAAAAATTATCTTTATGCAAATCCTGAGCACGCCCTCTATAATTCAGGATGGGCATATTATAATTTACAGAATTATGACATGGCCTTGTCCAAGTATCAGCAGGCTTTGCAGCAAGATCGGCTGTCCGGATTGCAGCCGCAGATCGAGAAAAATATAGGATTAATATATATAAAACAATCTAATCTGGCCCAGGCCAAGGAGCATTTGGAAAAATCCGTATCATTGAATCCCTCTCTCTATGATGCTCATTTTTTTCTGGCCGAGACTTATTTAAAAACAAAAGATACGGCGAAAGCAAAAAAATCATTTCAGCAAGTCATGAAGCTTGCCCCGCAATCGCCTTTTGGACAAAAAGCA
Source organism: uncultured Smithella sp. (assembly GCA_964581635.1). GTDB lineage: Bacteria > Desulfobacterota > Syntrophia > Syntrophales > Smithellaceae > UBA8904. The sequence continues at coordinate 3,665 of CAZOPH010000057.1, read as the reverse complement.
CGAGAGTATTTACAGTCTTTGAGGTGACGCATCCTCATCGGGATGGTTGGCCAATACAGGATCAAGACTCATGCCGCAAGCAATCAAACAAGCATTCCCGCAAAGAATTTCTGACGTTCAGAAAAAATTTCCCAGCTATCAAGTCGATGGTATCCTATTTTCCCATATCAGCAATATCCGTTATCTGTCGGGATTCACCGGCAGTGATGGCGTTCTGATTTTAAGTGCAGACACCGCCTGGCTGCTGGTTGATGGACGTTACACGACACAAGCCGCGGCCGAAGTTCAAACAATTTCCGTTGTCCAGTATCAAAATAAAATTCAAGGAATCGAAAAGGCCGTGAAGGAATTGGGCCTTAGAAAAATCGGCTTTGAGGCTTCTTTCGTAAACGTGGAGATGTACAATGATCTAACGCGAAGCCTAAAAAAGGCAAAGCTTGTTCCACTTGGCAACGAGTTGAGATTGCTTCGGGCCTGCAAGGATAAGCATGAAATTGCTGTGATGAAAAAAGCGGCGGCAATTTCCTCGGCAGCGGTTGCCGCACTTGCTGGAGAAATACAACCCGGCTGGACGGAACAAGAGACCGCTCTGCAATTGGAAATGACGGCGCGCCGGGCGGGAGCCGAGCAGGTTGCGTTTGAGACGATTGTCGCTTCGGGGAAGCATGCGGCGCTTCCGCACGCCCAGCCTACAAATCGGAAGATTCGGAATGGCGATTTTGTTGTCATTGACTTTGGTGTTAAATATCAGGGCTACTGTTCCGATGAGACTTGCACCTTCGCAATTGGGGAATTGACAGGTGATCAAAAAAATGCTTATCGTTCAGTGTTGCGGGCCCACAATGAAGCCATTGCATCCATCAAAGCGGGAAGAGCTGCGGCAGATGTGGATGCTTTGGTGCGTAGGGTGCTGGGTAAAAAATACAGTCGGTATTTTGTACATGGAACAGGTCATGGCGTTGGTCTGGAGGTTCATGAAGCGCCACGTCTGGCGCCGAACTCGCAGGATGTTTTGAAAGCCGGAATGGTTGTTACGGTTGAACCCGGTCTCTACTATCCTGATCGGTGGGGCATTCGAATTGAAGACACGGTTTTCGTGAAAGAAAATAGTTGTGAGATCATTACAAAGATGAAAAAAGATATTATCATCATTGAATAAATTTGAGGTTATGCTGTTATGAAGGTATTTCCAGAAGACCTACTTTACAGTCACGAACATATTTGGGTGCGGGTTGACGGAGACATGGCTACGCTGGGGATTACCGATTACGCCCAGGAAAGCCTGGGAGAAATCCTGTCCATCGAATTCCCTGAAGTTGATACGTATGTGGAACGTGACGAAGCTTTCGGCTCGATTGAATCCACCAAGGCGGTTGTTGATCTGATAGCTTCGGTCAGCGGAACGATCGTCAGCGTCAATGAAGACATTAATGACGACATCGGCATTATCAACAGCGACCCTCATGATACCGGCTGGCTTGTTGTCATTGAGATGGATGATATGGAGCAACTGGATGAGCTTTTGGATGCGGCGGGTTATCATGATTTTATTTTACAGCAGGAAGCTGACTGAAGCACTCTTATGATATGGCGGTTGCTTAATTATCGATCATACAGCGCCTTTGAAAATATGGCCATCGACGAGGCCATTTTTCGAGATACCGTAAAAAATAAAAAGCCGCCTACGTTACGTTTTTTTGGCTGGCGTCCAGCGGCTGTTTCTATCGGTTATTTTCAAGAATTGAAAAACGAAATTCATTTTAACCGGTGCCGATTGTCCGGTGTGGATATTGTCCGCAGAATGACCGGAGGGAAAGCCGTTTATCACAGCGATGAAATTACCTATTCCCTTACGGCCGGCAAGTCGGATGAGCTGTTTCCTGACAATATAACCGGGACGTATGAAAAAATCAGTCTTTGTCTGGCGCGTGGCTTATCTCTTCTCGGGATCAAAGCGCATCTGGCCAAAGCTGGCGCTCCCGGAAAAGAGCCGGCTAGGACGTCTTGTTGTTTTTCCGTACCGTCCAGCCATGAATTGCTGGTCGCCGGCAGAAAAATTTGCGGCAGCGCGCAAATGCGGACGCACGGGGGGTTTTTGCAGCATGGATCGCTTTTGATGACATTTGATCCGGTTGAAACCGCCGCCTTGATCCTGTTATCGCAGGCACCGGAACCAGCCGAAAAACTCAGATGTTCCGTCACGGCCGTGAATGAACTAATCCCTTCACCGGTCAGTGCAGAGACTCTCTGCGCAGTTTTACAACAGGGTTTCAGCGACGAATTAGGCATTGATCTTTCAGAAGGGACTTTGACGCCCGCCGAGAAGGCATTGAGCGCTCAGCTGGTCAAAAAATATGAGAGTGACGCCTGGAATTGGGAACGAAAAAAGGGAGTACTTAAATTAGGTTAACCGGCATGATGATTTTAAAGGATTTAGTTGCAGACGTAATTTATCAGCAAAACGGCTATAAAGCTCCCGTTCATTCCGGCGCGATCAAAATGGATGCCAATGAAAATCCGTTTGGCCTTCAGGAGCCCTTAAAAAGAAAACTGATGGAAGAGCTCAAAAGCATTGAATTCAACCGTTATCCCGAAGCCGGCAATCCCGAATTACGTTTAAAATTGGCTAATTATTATGGCGTCGATCAAGATCAGATCATGCTGGGCAATGGTTCCGATGAACTCATTCAAATCCTTTGTCTGGCCATGAAAGGGAGAATCAACGGTGTGATGGTGCCTTGCCCGACTTTTGTGATGTACAAAATTATTGCCGTTAATGCCGGACAAAGGGTGGCGGAAGTGCCACTGGATGAAAATTTTGACCTGGATCTTGACGCCATGCTGGGCAAATTCGGCGCCGATTTCCCGTCGCTCATTTTCTTAAGTTATCCCAATAGTCCCACGGGAAATTTATTTGATCGGGCTAAAATAGAGACCCTGATTAAAAAAGCACCGGGCTTGGTTATTGTGGATGAGGCCTATGGGGCCTTTTCCGGGCAAACGCTGTTGGATCTGACCAAGAAATACGATAATTTGATGGTCTTAAAAACGTTGTCTAAGCTGGGAATGGCTTCGATTCGTCTGGGCTTTATCCTCGGCAATCCAGAGGTTGTGGCTGAACTCAATAAAGTCAGATTGCCTTATAATATTAATGCTCTATCACAACGAACCGCCATTTTTTTTCTGAATAATATCGATGAATTTGACCGGCAGGTTGATGATATTGTGCAAAGGCGTGAGGAGCTTCTTATCGGTTTAAAGAAGATCGCAGGAATTACTCCACATCCATCACGGGCTAATTTTATTTATTTTAGTTGCAATTTCGATTCAGATCGCATATATGCAAATCTCGCCGCGCAGGGTATCATGGTAAAAAATTTGAATCAGCCGCCGCGGATGACAAATTGCATGCGGGTGACCGTGGGAAATCATCATGAAAATGAGGCCCTTTTGAAGGCTCTGCAAAAAGTGATTTCCGAGCAGGGAGCGTGATTTAAAACTTATTGGAAATGGTAGGGTAGTTGACGGCGCAAGAGAATTCTGCTTGTGTCGTGCTGCCCTTTTTTTGCGTTTAAAAGTCAAAAATAATATTTTTTAAACTGCAGTCATGAATAAGGAGGAGTAAAATTGGAAGTAAAAGTCATTGATAACGATGTGGAGAAAGC
>CAZOPH010000056.1:8681-12209 GCA_964581635.1 uncultured Smithella sp. | reverse complement strand
ACTCTACCAGTTGGCGCATTACCAGGCCTCTTCGTATGATTGGACAAAGATTGAAAAGAGTCAAAGAAATAATTAAACTAAAAAAACAAGCTTAAAGCCATCGAAGTATGAAAGACTTGTTTGTCAACGATATAAAGAAACGCTCTGGAAGATGAGAAAAAACATGCAGTGTGATAAAAACGGACTTCTTCCTATCATTCCTTTAATCATAATTTCAGTATTTTAAAACAGGAGCCGTTTCATTTGCTATGGCCTGTGTTTGTTTTTTAATCCATGGAAGTGATGCCTATTACAAAGCAGGATGTGAAGCAGTACGCTCAGTCTTGGAGCTGACTGCTTTTAATATGTTTGTTAGTTGCGATAATAGGTCCCTGTTGAAGTTGAGTTCCTCCCGGCTACGTGTAGCAGAATATAGCCGATATGAAGGATCTCACCGTTCTTGGAGATTTCTCGGCAAATTCAGGGCGCTCGAGGCCTGTCTTAGCAGCAGCGATGATGATCTGATTATGTTACTTGATGCGGATGCGATGTTGCTTCAACCTCTGGATGACTGTTTGGTGAGAGCGGCACTCAATCAGCACCTGTTGGGCATGGTTGAACAGACAACCATTACCGGATCAACGATGAACCGTGCTGCCTTTTGGGATCACTACCGCCGGCATTCACTGGCGTTCATTGCGCCGCACCTTGCTCCGCCGGTTCCGTCAGCGTTTCGTTTTTTTAACAGTGGTGTGATTCTTGGACAAAGAACGGCCATGTCCGCTGTCACGCGCTGGGCATTGCTGGAGATTAGCAGGAGCAGTTCGGATCATCATATGGGGCAACATATGATTGCCGATCAGGATTATTTTCAGGTATGGACGAACAGTCTTTATCCCGGCATATGCCAGGAACTGCCATGGGAGTGGAACCACTGCGAATACTGGGATGCCGGGTTTCCACGTCGGGGAGCGCGAGTTGCGCATTTCAGCAATTTCTGCAAAGGGCCGGCACCTGATACGGCCACGCGTATGCGTTCATTGCGAGATCAGGGTTAAGAACTCAACACGGCAGGTGGGAAAGTTTTTCAATCCGGAGAGGAGAAAAGTGGGATTTGCTGAACGGGAATTAACGACAGTAATCGTTACGCACAACTCCGCTGCTGTATTGCCGGATTGCCTCGCTGCGCTGGAGGAGTGTTCTTCCGGCCAGGTGCTGGTTGTTGACAACGCTTCAAGTGATGGCTCGGTGGATCTTGCACGTGATGCCGGGGCGGAAGTCTATGCGTTAAGCCAGAACTATGGATTTGCACGCGCAGTAAATTATGGTGCGCGTGCGGCACGGTCACCATTTCTTTGCTTTCTTAATCCTGATTGCATTGTTAATGCCGGGTTGCTGGAGGTTGCCGCGCAATTACTCCATCAGCAGGGTCGATGCGTTGTTGTGCCGGATTTTCTTCACGACGATGGTACGATTGTCCGGGGTTGTCAGCCGGGTTATACTTGGCAAAAGATTCTCGCCGACATGATTGAAATCAATCGCGGTTGGTCTCGCATCGTCAGACTAATAAAACGTCTTCCAGATTATGATGCCAAGAGCTGGCATTGGCCTTTATGCGCCTGTGCCTTTATCTCGCGGGATCTTTTCTTTGATGCCGGAGGATTTGATGAGCGGTATTTTTTGTATATGGAAGACGTTGAATTTGGACTAGCGATTGCCCGCTTGGGTGGTAACGTGATGACGCTCGACTTCACGGTACCGCATCATGCTCAACTCGGGTCATCGATCGATTGTAATCATCGTATAAATTTGTTAAATGCTGCCAGAATGCAATATGCACGTCGATATTACGGAGTGTGTTTTGAAAGACTTTTGTTTATGTTAATACCAAAAAACAAAAGGATGACACAACAGGGGAATAACTGATGTTGTATTACTTCGTTCCCGATACGACAATATTTGGTGGGATCAAGGTTGCCTATCAGTTTGTTGATGCGCTGAATGCGCTTGGAATAATGGCAGTCATTGCTTCCCCTGGAGGAAGAACTGCGGATTGGTTTTTTTCTCATGCTGCGGTCGTTGATGCTGAAGTCGTGCGTGATTCATTTCGGCCGGAAGACACCGCTGTGTTTTCACTGCCGCATGATTATGCTGCTTTACGGAAACTTCCCGGACAGTTAGTGTTCCACTGCCAGGGGACAGATCCTCTCATTGATCCTATTCTTGCCAATTCCTCCGTGCAGGTGCTTACCTGCTGGAGGCAGGCCACGGAATATGTGCAGACGCATAGTGTAATTAATCCTATCGAGGTTGGAATATCAATAACGTCGAGTTTTTTTTACGCCGGAGTGCCGAAATTCGAAAACGCTGTTGCATACATGCCACGCCGTGGCGGGTATCTATGCGATGAGGTAAAGCGCGCCTACGCGAGCAAGCGTTATATTGCGATCGACAATATTTGTGAAGCCGAGGTAGCCCGTATCATGCAGTACAGCTCAATTTATTTGGCGACCGCTGAGCATGAATGGTTTGGACTTCCCGCACTCGAAGCAATGGCGGCCGGCTGCCTGGTTGTGTCTTTACCGGTTTTGGGAGGCATGGAATACCTTGACGATGGTGTAAATTGCCGGATCGTAAAGTCGCAGGACTTTGTGGGCGCCGTTGGAGAGCTTCTTCAGGAACAATGTGCCGGTCTGCGTTTCCGAATGCGGCAAGCTGCAGTTGCAACCGCAAGGCGATACACGACAGGCCGGATGATGCAACGTCTTGCATTGCTACTGGATGGACCGTTATCAAGCTGGAGAAAAATAGTATGAAGAATCTTCTCTGCGCAGTGATTGTATCCCGCGGTCTCGATGAGATGTTGCGTTTTTGCCTGAAAAGCTTTTTTGAAAGTTCTGTCCATCTGTCCGAGCCGGTTGAGGTTATCGTGGCGGATAACGCATCACCGCGGCCCTATAATGCATCTTCTTTTGCTGACCGGCGAATTCGGCTTCTACGTTTTGATGGTCACAAAGCGTTTGCGACAGCCTGCAATAAGGCTGTTCAGGAGAGCACTTCAGAATACGTGCTTTTTCTTAATAACGACGTACTTCTCGACCAGTCATCCCTTTTACTTATGATGCAGCATGGTTGTAATGCTGGCATAGGCGTTACCGGATCATGGCTTTATTTCCCGGACGGGCGCGTACAACACAGAGGCGTGGTATTCGGTCGAGATGATATAGGGCCCTATCATCTGGATCGTGGTCGATTCTTGGAACCGTTCTGTTTTGTTGAAGATTTCCAAGCTGTAACTGGCGCATGCATGATGGTCAGACGGGAGCTGTTCGAGCAGGTCGGGGGATTTGACGAATCCTATGCGTTCGGACTCGAGGACATTGACTTTTGTTTGAGAGTCAGGCAACGTGGCCATCGCATAGTGTGTGTCAATGCGGGGCGTCCTCTTCATTTTGAAGCGCTGACGCCTGGGCGCATTGAGCTGGATGTTACGTCCCGCCAGTTGTTTCTTGAGCGCTGGCGCGGGAAATACACAATAGACGGGTGATG
>CAZOPH010000056.1:0-8581 GCA_964581635.1 uncultured Smithella sp. | reverse complement strand
CCCGCCAGTTGTTTCTTGAGCGCTGGCGCGGGAAATACACAATAGACGGGTGATGTAATGCTGGAGATTACGGTAATTATTCATACGAGGAATGCGGAGCCGACTTTGTCCCGCTTGATGGAGTCAGTGCGTTGGGCGGAGGAATGTATTGTGGTTGACATGGATAGCCATGACCGAACTTGCGAGATTGCCCGGCAGTATGGGGCTACGGTATTACAGGCTCCTGTTGTACAGCGAATAGATGGTATTCGGAATGATTTTTTGGGATGTGGCCGTCATGAATGGATATTGGTACTTGATGCGGATGAGTATTTGGCCGAAGACGCAGAACAAATAATTCATGAGCTGTTGGAGCAGTATAAGCGAAGTTGTGATGCTTTTTTTATTCCCCGCTACAACATGATTGCCGGTCAGATTATGCGGGGCAGCAACTGGTATCCGGATCAACAAATCCGCCTTTTCCGGAAAGGTTGTGTACAGTGGAGCGATACCACCCACAAGCTGCCGGAAGTACTGACGGGTCAGGAACGGCTCCATACGCTTGAACCGCCGGGCTGTCTACACATTCATCATGAGAACTACAACAGCGTTGAGCAATTTATAGAACGGCAGATTCAATATGCCCTGAAAGATAATTATCCAGCAAATGGGTTTTCTTTTGAGGACTGTGTAGCCAAGGCTTACGAAGAGTTTAATTTTCGCCTTGATGAAAAGAACGACGGGGAACTTTCTTTTGCTCTGGCAACGGTTATGGCCTGGGACAAGGTGATTCGCGGATTGATACACTGGGAGCGGCTTGGCAGGAAGGAGTCGCTGTCTCGAGCATACTCGCTGCCGGTGACAACCATAGCCGGATATCCCAACTACCTGCTTCCTGAGGACGTGGAAGAGCTGCGCAATCGGATAAGACGACTTGAAACTATTCCAGGGGTGAAAAAAGCGGAACGTTGGTTAAATGCTTTTGGCCGCAGATTTCCGAGAACCAAGAATCAATTGAAACGCATACGGCAATATTTGCAAAGAACAGCCTGAAGATTGGCTCGATATGGCGGGCTTCCGGTTGGAAAATACGATAAAAAGAGCTAGGCTGCCCCAAATATTGCATCATCATTTTTTATAAATCAATTATAGAGCATAGGTGTTTTAATAATCCGATTTTACGGTATGATCGCATAACTATCAGTTTGTCATTGAAATGACATGAAAATCAGTTCTGCAAATTCAAATACTTAGAATTATAATCAGCCATTTTCTCAAAACGTTGGTACAGTAGTGATTAAAAATAAACCATGATGCACAGAAATAAATAAATGATTTTCATGCGAATTCTACGATCTGTTTTGGCTAATCCGCGAATGTTCCTGAGGCTTTTGCGGCCTCATATGATAAAAAAAGCGTGGTTTTTTCTGATTAATAATTCATGGGATCTACGAAAATTCCTTCAAAGGTCCGAAGAATTGTATATCCGGGAGGAGCAATACACAAAAAAATTTCCGGAAATTATTTACCGTCTGATTTCTCACTATCAATTACCGATTTCATCAAAACATTCAACGCTGGCTTTGCCGAGCGATGATGAAATAAATTTATGGATATCTGATTTAAAAAAGTTGTCAGAAAATATTTCCGGGCATCATGATATTATCAGAATATCCATCATCATTCCTGTGTATAATAAGATAAGGTTTACGATAGCTTGTCTGCATTCCATCTTTGTAAACGCCGGTCGAGATGATTATGAAATCATTATTGCCGATGACCATTCAACGGATCAGACGCCTGCCGTGTTTCAGAATCGTTTTACGAAGGTACGATATTTCCGTAATGAAACAAGTCAGGGTTTCTTAAAAAATTGCAATGCTGCCGCAAAAAAAGCTCAGGGACGGTACATCGTGTTCTTAAATAACGATACATTAGTGTGTCCAGGTTGGCTTGATGAACTTGTGCAACCCCTGGATGAAAATTCTGCCTTAGGACTTGTCGGTTGCAAGCTATTGTATCCGGATGGAATGTTGCAGGATGCCGGTGGCATTGTGTTCCATGATGTTGGCGCTTGGATTTACGGACGTTGCACTAATCCTTTGCGTCCTCAGTTTAATTATCTGCGAGATGTTGATTATTGTTCAGGGGCTTCTATTGCTGTTTCCTTGCAACTCTGGAAGCAGTTGGGTGGTTTTGATGAGCAATTTGCTCCTGCCTACTATGAAGACACTGATCTTGCTTTTCAGGTTAGAGCAGCCGGTTATAGAGTGGTTTATCAGCCGCTGGCCGAAGTTGTACATTTTGAGGGGATAACACATGGAAAATCAGAAGATTCGGGAATCAAAAAATATCAGGTGGTTAATCAACAGCAATTCTTTGACAAATGGAAGCATGTGCTGACCAGGCATGGCAGTTACGATCCGGACTCCATACCTGCTGATCGCACGGTGAAAGGTCGTATTCTGATTATCGATGCCTTAACCCCAACGCCGGATAAAGATTCGGGATCGATGGATGCATTTAATTATATGAAAATTATGAAAAAAATGGGTTTTCATGTCACCTTTGTTCCGGAAAACCTTATATTTTTTGATGATTACACAAGAGATTTGCAGAGAATGGGTGTGGAATGCGTTTATCTTCCGTTTGTGAATACATCCAAAGAAGCCGTTATGCGATATGCGCCGGAAGCGGATATTGTGATGCTTTGCAGAGTGTATGTGGCGTCCCACCTGGTTGATTTAGTCAGGCTATACGCACCCGATGCACGAATCATTTTCGATACAGTAGATCTGCATTTTTTACGCGAGGAACGGAGAGCCGAATTAGAGGGATCTTCCGCATTGCTGGCCAGAGCGGCAAACATCAGGACACAAGAGCTTGGCATCATCAGAAAAGTTGACGCGACGATATTGCGCAGCAGGTATGAAGTAGAATTTTTAAATGAACTGGTTCCAGATGCCCGGTTATTCAACATTCCCATTGTGAGAGAGATTCCTGGTTTATCTGATATTCCCTGGGAAGATCGTCGGGATATCGTGTTTATCGGCGGTTTCACGCATCCGCCTAATGCAGACGCCGTCCAGTATTTTGTCAGTGAAGTTTGGCCGATTCTACGCGCCGGCGGTTTTGCGGAGCGATTTTTGATTGTCGGAAGTAACGTGCCCGACAAGGTAGCTGCTCTGGCTTCCGGTGATATTGTTATTATGGGATATGTGAAAGACCTTGCCGATGTATTCGGTAAGTGCCGTCTATCCATAGCGCCGCTCCGATATGGCGCGGGCATGAAAGGCAAAGTGATTACCAGCCTCAGTTACGGCGTTCCCTGCGTAGCGACAAAAACAGCCGCTGAAGGTACAGGTTTGGTTCATCATAAAAATATTCTCGTTTCTGACGATCCGTATGAACTGGCCCAAATGATCCAGTCCCTGTGCGTCGATAAACCGTTATGGGAAGCACTGTCTCGCGCCGGGCTTTTATACTGTGAAGAAAACTTTTCCATGGAAGAGGCGGAAAAGATAATCGGCAATGTCTTTTCAGAGCTTCTTACAGGGCGTTGATCAATATGAGTATCAAATCAAAATTATATTGCTGTTTATCCATATGCATTCCTTTTGCCATAACGCTTTTTTATGTCTGGTCCACTGCCGCTGATGTGGCCTTCCGGGATGATATGTATCTCATTAAAGGTGGATTTGTTGAAAAGTACTGCGACGGATCTCTGGCCTTTGGGGATCTTTGGCGGCCAACTGCCCTAAATCGAATATTAGGATACGGAGCTATTCAATGGGTCAATATGAAAATATTTGGTATGAACTCAAGGATAATCGTTCTTTTGATTCCTTTTCTGATTCTGGCATCAGCCATTTTGATTTATCGGGACTATCGAAAGAGTCTATTACCCAGGTGTTCAATGGAGTTTATCACCGCATCATTTTTTTTGCTAAGCTTGGTTATTTTTAGTGTTATTCAATGGGAAGGACTGACCTATGCGTATGGTTTTGTTTTTCAAGCGCCAATGCCTTTTTTTATTGCCAGCTTTATCAGCCTGGAATTATTTGTAACGAGGAGTGACCTGAAGTACTGGTTCCCAGCTTTTGTATTTCCTACTTTGGCGATACTAGTCTTTGGTGGAAATTTGGCTTTCGTTTTTGCGCCTTCGTTGGGCTCGACTTTTTTATGCTACTTATTAATTCATCACTTCAAACTAGCGAAAGATTGCTGGTTTCGGCTACTTTTAATAAGTATTTTTTTAATCGCAATTGCTTGCCTATATTTATACAGAATCCACGAAAATGATTATTTCTCAAGTTCCTCGGGTCTGCTAGATAAAATCATGGTTATAATGATCAGTCCCATAAACGCTTTACAGTTTCTTTTGGCCGCTTTGGGAGCGAGTGTTGTGGGCGTCAATGTTGCCGATATGTATTTATCATTTCAATTCATGGCCACTCTCGGAATGTTTGTTTTGTTTCTTTATGGTTTGAGTATGTATTTGTTTGTCGCATCGAAATTATATAAAATTACTTATTTGCCCCTTTATCTGATCATGCAGTCGTTTTTTTATATTGTTTTTATGATGATAGGAAGATTTGGCTACGGAATAGACTATGGTATGGCATCGCGCTATACGTGCATCAGCATATATGGACTTGTCGGTAGTCTCTGGATGATTATTTTTTTCTTGGTCAATTCTAACAATATAAAGCCTTATAAGCGGATACTATTGTATATGCCTGCCGTCGTAATTTTTTCGGGTATTTTGGTTACGTCGATCGTCGAATGGCGAATTCAGCCGCATCGGCAAGCTTACTTTAAGAAACTTCATGAAATAGCATTAAGGGTGGATACCGCCACTGATGAAGAGCTGTCAAAATTTGAAGAACGCCCGGCTCTGGTTCGTGGGTCTCTAAAAATTTTAAGGGATTGCAATTTGAATGTCTATCGTTCATCTTCTCCTCCTGATTTATCGCATTAATAGCATAGGTTAATATGGCACGAAACAGAAACCATTATAAAAAATTATCCATACTGATTCCTGCATATAATGAGGAAAAGACGGTCATTGCATTGTTGGATAAAGTGAAATCTGTGTCTATACCTTTGGAAAAAGAAATCATCATCATTAACAACAACTCGAGCGATAATACCGGGACGTTGGTTAACGCGTGGATTGCCCGAAATTTAGATGAAAATCCCCGATTGATTATTGAAACAATTCCGGGGAAAGGTGCAGCGGTGCGAGCAGGTATCAAGGTCGCGACGGGTGATATTCTGGTCATGCAGGACGCGGATCTGGAGTATGATCCAGCTGACTATCCCGCACTCTTGAAACCCATCATTGAAGGCGTAACAAAGGTGGTTTATGGAAATCGTCTTGGTTTGAAAGAACATAAAACCGCTTACTTGTCATTTTATGTCGGTGGCCGGATTATGACGATCCTCGGAAGCGTCATATTCGGCCAAAATTTAAAAGACATCAACACGTGCTACAAAGTATGGACCGCTGATTTAACCAGGGATATGCAATTTCAAGAAAACGGGTTCGCCTTTGATTTCGCAGAAATAACTCCCTTCTTCATTGCATCGTTAAGAAAAGCAAATTTGAGAATCATGACAGTGCCCATCCATTATTATCCAAGAACGATTGAGCAGGGTAAAAAAGTATCGTGGAAAGATGGCCTGTATGGCATTGGTGCAATGTTAAAATATAGATTCAAGTACATGTAATTTTATGAGAAATAAATTTCTTTTGATGTTTCTGATTTTGATTGTAATGCAAAGCTTTCTTTTGTGGCTGGATCATCATCCGATGTTTTTTTTCGGAGATTCAGCAAGCTATATTTGGACGGCCGTTAGTGGCTGGCTGCCCTCCGATCGCTCCTTTGTGTATGGATATTTCATCCGTCTCGTTTCTGTCACAACCAAATCCCTCCAAACTTTGGTCATCGTTCAGACATTGCTGGCCGTTTCTATCTCACTGGTTTCTGCGCATTTATTAATCCGGTATTTCGCCATGCATCACTGGATAGCATTTGGTACAGCCTGTGTCATGACGTTGGAACCTTTGCAACTGCTTTATACCCGATATGTTATGACTGAAACACTGGCACTTTTTTTGTTTGTTTTTTATGTGTGGGTGGCTCTTCAGTATCTAGATGATATCCGGATCAAATGGCTGTTGATTATGCAGTTCCTAGCCACAGTGATGATATGTATTCGTTTTGCCTTTATACCTTTCTCGTGGATAAGTGCCTTCGCAATTCCGGTGATAGCCGTAGCCACCGCACAACAGACACGCATGACTTTTAAGGTTAAAGTTTTACATGTTTGCCTGTCCGTTTTTTTAATTTTTGCGTTTACAACGATCTACAAACATATGAATGGTTATCTTCATCATGAATCGCCTGCATATTCTTATGACGACGGTTTCTTTGCGTTGGGGTATGTCATCCCCATTGTTCAGGCGAGTGATTTTCCGGATCAGGCTCTTGGAGAACAGGTTTTACGCAATGCGCGATTCCCGCTTGCAGACCGGCGAGCCCGCGGTGCTCACCGCTGGATGGAAGGCGGGGTTGTCTGGTACTTGAAAATAATCGAACGTAATCACATCAAGGCCAATCAAATCGCCTATAAGACAGCATTGCACGCAGTCATTTCTAAACCATTTGCATTTCTTCATCTGGGTTGGCAGTCTTTCACAGATCATTTTGATTCCTCTTATTTTCGCATGTATATGGAAACAGAATTAGGAAACCGTCGTTTGGATGACAGCTTCCTCCATTTAATCAAGGCCAAATTCCGTTATCCCGCTGATGCTTCATCTGCAATGGATCTTAAATCTCTTACAGGTCGATATTTCCTTTTATCTCAATATTGGCTCCAGGGACTACTGTTTGTGCCCCTGTTGTGGATAATCCTTACGGTTTTGGCGCGTGATGCTGACCTGCGCAGGAAAAATATTATGTTCAGCGTTTGGGCTTTGATTGTTTTTGCCGAGGCCATTTTTTTTATAGAACGCCCCGTCCCGCGGTATTTTCATATCATGGCTTGGTTTGCGTGCATGGCAACCGGCGTCGGCGTGAGCCGATTTCTAGCTAAAGATTTTATGGCCTTATGACGTAACAGCGTTGGAAAATAAGTCAGGAATATAATTCATTGCACAGAAATAGTTTCCAGAAAACACATCTTTTCATTATAGGAACGAGTTTTTTATGTCTGATGTATCTGTTATTATTGTAAATTTCAACGCAGGTCCATTGTTGAAACAGGCTGTACAATCCGTTTTGCTCTCAGAGGCTGTGTCGAAAGTAATTATCGTGGATAATCTTTCGACTGATCAAAGCATGGATGAGATGGAGCGGATAGCCATTTTGCAATCACGCCTGAAATGTATTCGTAATCAAGAGAATCTCGGTTTTGCGAGAGCTTGTAATATTGGGGTGGCTAATGCCGGTGAAAGCGAATATTTGATATTTCTGAATCCGGATTGTTTGATGGAAAGCAATGCTTTGGAGACGTTGTTAGCGTTTATGAAGTCATCACCGGAAACAGGAATGGCTGGACCGCTGCTGCTGAATCCGGATGGGACAGAACAGGCAGGGGGAAGACGCGCCGTACCGACACCCTGGCGTTCTTTTATCCGCGCTTTCGGTTTGTCAAAACTTGGTGAAAGATATCCACGTCTCTTTTCTGATTTTTCGCTCCATCAGCAATCTCTGCCGGATATTCCCACGGAAGTTGAGGCCATTTCCGGCGCGCTTATGCTTGTCAGGCGTGAGGCTTTATCGGATGTCGGTTCATTGGATGAGGGATACTTCCTTCACTGCGAGGATCTGGACTGGTGTATGCGTTTCCGGCATAGGGGCTGGAAAATCATGTTTGTACCAGATGCTCGTGCGGTTCATCACAAGGGGGCTTGCAGCAAAACACGGCTGATTTTTGTGGAATGGCACAAACACAAAGGGATGGTGCGGTTCTACCGGAAGTTTTTCCGGAATCAATACCCGGGGGTATTGATGTGGATTGTGGCACTGGGCGTATGGTTACGTTTTGGAGTGTTGGCAATATGGTATTCTATACGAAAAGCAGGAAGTATTATGGGGATTGGGCGTGAGTGAAAAACGTGTCGGTTTGTTAGGGGCGACGAGTTTAGTCGGCCAGTGTCTCTTGCCGTTGCTTAGGAAGAATGGGTGGAACGTCAAGGCGTTTTCCCGTCGTCCGATGAGTAGTGATGATCCGCACATCCAATGGATACAGATTCCGAACTCTATTAATACTCTCAGCGATCTTGAAAACGAAAGCGATAAGATTGATTTCTGGATTAGTGTTGCGCCGCTCTGGGTATTATCGGATTACTTTTCGATGATGGAAAAATATGGTGTGCACCGTATCATCGTGCTTTCTTCGACCAGTCGCTTTAGCAAGAGTAACTCATCTGACACGGATGAAATGGTTGTAGCTCGCCGATTGTCGGAGAGTGAAGGCTGCCTGAGCAACTGGGCGCAGGTGAAAAGCGTCGATTGGGTGATTCTTCGTCCGACTTTGATTTACGGTCTGGGACAAGATAAGAATATTTCTGAAATAGTCCGCCTCATCC
>CAZOPH010000055.1:0-12605 GCA_964581635.1 uncultured Smithella sp. | reverse complement strand
ATCAATGGCGGCGATTTTGGCGCTCCGGGGACGAAGTTGCAGAAGCAAAATGGGGTAGAAGACTCCCCGGAGTTGATGCTGAAGGATATGCTGAGAGCCGGGATGTATTTGAATCATCCGGAACTGGCCAAGACAGTCGCTTATGGCGCCAAAGACGCCTTGGAGTGGACCGAGTCCTATCTGGGATGCAAGTATGCAAAGCTTAACTTTCACGGCGGACACTCTGTCAAAAGGGCTCATGGGACGATCAATCAGTCCGGATCGGAAGTGGTCAATAAGGAGCTGGCCAAGGCCAAAGAGATTGGCGTAAAAATTCAGATGCGCACCAAGGTGGTGAAATTTCTGTCCAATAAAGAGGGACGAATTGTCGGCATGGAAGTCCTCAAGGGGTACAAATTCCCCGATGACAAATCAGGGAAAAAATCTTTTATCAAGGTAAGGAAAGCTATTGTTTTGGGTTCCGGCGGCTTCTCCTATGATGTGGGCCTTCGTCAAATACATGACCCGCGCCTGACGGACAAATTAGGATCCACCAACCACCCAGGCGCCACCGGCGAAGCCTTGCTGGCCGCCTGCCAAAGCGGCGCCATGGATGTTCAGATGGACTGGATTCAGCTTGGTCCCTGGACCAGCCCGGATGAAAAAGGTTTCGGCTATACCCCCTTGTTCTGTGAGCCACTGGTCGGCTATGGTCTCATGGTCAATCCCAAAACGGGCAAGCGCTTCTTCAAGGAAACCGGAAATCGTAAGGAACGCGCCGATGCCATTCTTCTGCTGGGAAATCCCGCCGTCATCATGGGCGATTCGTATGCCGTCAATAAACAGGTCGTCCCTCACGCGCTGAAGGGAGGCATGGAAATAGGAGCCATCAAGAAGTTTGATACCTTGGATGATCTAGCCAAAGCCTACGATATGCCGGTGGACGTATTCAAAGAGCAGGTTGCCCGCTGGAATTCCTTTGTGGAAAAGAGACAGGATGACGATTTAGGCTGTATGATCTTCAAAGATGCCAAACCGACCGTTCAGGCGCCTTTTTATGCCGCGAAACTTTGGCCCAAGGTTCATCATACCATGGGCGGACTGGTGATCGATAAAAACGCACAGGTAATGGGTTTTGATTTCAAACCTATTAAAGGATTGTATGCTGCCGGAGAGGTGACCGGAGGTGTCCATGGGGCTGTGCGTCTGGGCAGTGTCGCCATGGCGGATTGTATTGTTTTTGGCCGCATCGCGGGTAAAAATGCCGCGGGCGAAAAAAATTGGGGTTAATAGTTTTTGGAATAACCGGGAGACACTGTGTCTCGTCTCCCGGTTATTCGGATTCTTTGAAGAGGATCATTCCGGAGGCCTATGAAAAAGCATCTTGATAAAAAATCGATCAGAGGTGTTGTTGCTTTATTGAGCACAGTGATCGTCTTTGCGGTAGTCCAGCTTCTCTGGGCCGCGCCCAAATTGGATATTTCCAAGGCGGGTGTCAAAGCGGGAGATTGCTCTGCTTGCCATGTTCAGAAGAAAATGCTGCCCGATAAGCACGCCGACATCAAAAACATGAACTGGGAGGCTTGCAAAGCCTGCCACAACAAAGATAATCTCAGCCTGACCGGTAAACTGCCGAACAGTCATCATCATATGCTGGCGGATGTCCATTGCGTTAAATGTCATGGAAAGACCAAAACACCGGAGGCTCTGACGATGGACCAGTGTGTGGCCTGTCATGGCAGTACGGCGAAGCTTGCTGAAAAAACAAAAGACGTGAAACCGACCAATCCGCATACGTCGCCCCACTACGGCACGGAGCTGGACTGTAATCTTTGCCACCATCAACACGCAAAATCTGAAAACTATTGCGCTCAGTGTCATAAGTTTGACTTTAAGACGCCATAAAATCTTTAATCGTTTATCGAAATTATTAACAAGCGGGGGAGTATCCATCTCCCGCTTGTTTCACTTTTTCCCGAACCAGCAAATATCAGAATTGCTTGACTCCGTGCGCGTCAGATGTGAATATAAATTTGTCGTCCATCAATTACGGATAACGAAACATTGCTAAATGAGTTTGACACGTTTACGCTTATTTGTTAGTTTACCATAAATTCAACTTTGGGAGGTTTTGTGAGAAGCCAACGAAAGTTCATTCCCTTCTTAATCCTTCTGGTTTTTCTGCTTTTTAGCCGCGTAAGCTTTGCTGCCGTCACGAATAGTTGCGTTATGTGCCATACAAATGATTCCCTGATGAAATCGATGCATAAGCCGCCCTCCTTACCACCAACCACGGGGGAGGGGTGAGCGGGCGCTCCTCCGCCGGTCCGGCCGGAAGAAATGTACCTTGGGTATGTCGTTGACAAGGATCTACTAAACAAAGATCCGCATTTCAAAATGGGATGCGTTTTCTGTCACAAAGGAAACGCGAAAGAAATAAAAAAAGAAGAAGCGCATAACAGCGTGGTGAAAAAGCCGTCGGACAATCTACGCACCTGTATGGTTTGTCATAAGCAGGTTGCCGACAATTACGCCAAGTCGCTGCACTATACAACGGTAGGCCAGAGACAAGGCGTCATGCCTCGGTTCTCGAAAGAGGAATTAAAAACCTTCGACGAAAAAGTGTTTGAAAAATCATGCCGGAGTTGTCACGCGTCCTGCGGCGATTGCCACGTCAAAGGCGCGCCGGTAGGCGGCATCAGTATCGGACTGATTGCGAAACATAAATTCGTTAAAAAGGACGAGGGCAAGACCTGTGCATTTTGTCATGGCGGCCGCGTCTATCCCGAATACACCGGTGAATACGGCGGTTCTCCGGATGTTCATTATCAGAAAGGCATGCTGTGTATGGATTGCCACAAGAAAGCGGAGTTTCACGGCGACGGTACGGCATACAGGTCTAAAAATGAGGTTAAACAGCGCCCAGCTTGCAAAAACTGTCATAAGCCGGGCAATGAAGCCAAAATGACGGCGCAAATCGCCCACCGTGAACACCAGGGCAAAGTGACGTGTTACGGTTGCCATTCGGGAGCGGCATATCGTAATTGCAGCGATTGTCACGGCGGTCATTCCGCAGCCAGTCCGGGGATGTTGCTGGGTCGCAGTCCGCGGGACAAGAAAACACTGACCACACTGCGCCTGATTCCCACGGTGCGGGATACTTTTTCTCCGTCCGGCATCACAATGGAAAATTTCGATGCCTTACCCAATTATTGGGATACGCCCGCTCATAATATCCGTAAACGCACGGACCGCACCCGCAACTGTGATACCTGTCATGTGGACCGCAAGAACTTTTTAACCAAAGAAATGCTCATCAAAAACGGCTCCAAGGCTAATGAAGGTTTAATCATCGTCCCAAAATCAATTAACCGCTAGGGGGAAAAAATGAAAAAGATAAGACCATGGAAAGCGTTGTTGGTGTCCCTATTTATTTTATTGCCTGCGACCGTTATGGCCCAGGGACTCAGTCCCATTCTCTCTACGGACGATCTGGCAAAAAGTTTAAAAGATCCCAATGTCATTGTCGTGGATATCCGCAAGGTGGAGGACTATAAGTCCGGGCATATTCCAGGTGCCATCGGGATTTTTTACGGCAACTGGGCGCCGGGTAAAGGCGGAATGCAAAATGAAATGCCGGCTGATGATGATTTGATCGATCTGCTTTCCGCCAACGGGATCCAGCCGGAAACTACGATTGTGATTTATAGCTCGACAGGGACCGGTCCTGATCGCGTAAATGTGACACGGGTGGCCTGGACACTTAAATATGCCGGTGTCCAGAAAGTTTCGGTGCTCTCCGGCGGATTTGAAAAATGGTCGATTCGAGAGAAAAGAGAAGTTTCCACAGAGATGGTGAAACCCAAAACCGGTGCATACAAAGGAAAGTTCAATAAAGGCGTTGTTGTCAAAAAGGATTACCTCAAAGGTCAGATCGGCAAAGCAACCATTGTGGACGTTCGTGAATCGGCCTTTTTTAAAGGCGAGCAGAAACTTCCGTTTGTGGCTAAAGCGGGAAGAGTTAAAGGCGCCGTTAACCTGCCGACCGGCCAGATTTTTGATAAATATCCTCCCGGTGAACATCTGGAACAGTGCTGCTTTACCTATAAAGATGTTGCCGCATTGAAAAACATGGCCACGGGCGTTGTCGGTAATGACCTGGCCAAGGAAATCATTGTTTACTGCGATTCCGGCCGTGTGGCCAGCGCCTGGTGGTTTATTTTAAGCGAAGTGCTGGGTTATCAGAATGTTAAGAATTATGATGGGTCCATGGAGGAGTGGTCGAAGGATGAATCGGCTCCAATGGAGCCATAAATGCACCGCATCGTCGGGATTCCACGTTTGTGCGGAATCCCGACGATGCCTTCCGGGTTGAACAAAAAAATGCATAGAAATCTTGTCATGATCATTTTTTTAATCCTGCTGTTGTCTGTGCCGGCCTTGGCATGGCCGCATCAGGACGTCTGGCTGAAAAACGAGCAGGGCGACAGAATCACGGCTACGCTCAACAGTGTTGATCCCTATAGTACGAAAAAAACCTGCGGTGTGTGCCATTCGTACGCGATCGTTACGTCCGGCTATCATTTTCAGCAGGGGTTCGATGTCATCAAAGATGGATACGATGCGGCCAAACCCTGGATTCTGTCACCGGGGATGTTCGGCGCATGGCTGCCGACGGCTGCGGCGGGAAGGCTTGCAGCCAAAAACAACACGAATGCCCGGCAGATGGATTTGTCAACATATGACTGGATCGGTGCGGGCAAATGCAACGCCAAGCATCAGGTTAAATCACCCTCCTGCGGTTCGTGTCATCCTGGTGGCGGGCCCATGGAATATGGACGCAATTCCCAGGGGAGTGCCGATTTAACGAAAACACTGATTGCAGGAGAGGCCATTAATCAAGGTCAACTCGATGGCGATTACAGTTCACGTTTTACGGGAGATTCAAAAAGTCACTTCCGCGCAAGCGGCGTCGTTGAAGCGGATTGCCTCATCTGCCATTTTCCCAGCTACCGGATGCACGAAAGAAACGAACAGCTTTACCGCCGCAATTACCGCTGGGCCGCAACGGCGGGCGCGGGGCTGGGCAACGTCCAGGGGGCCGTCTTCACTGACAGCAATCCTGCGGCCGGTCCGGATTCACCGGACTTTTTCAGAGGCTCGTGGAATTTTTCCAAACGTCCTCTGGTTTCATACAACTGGTCGGACCGCAATTTGTTTACGGTCGACGGCCGTCTGAAAGGTTCGGTCGTCAAAAAATCCGTATCTGCGAAAAACTGCCTGCAATGCCATGCCGAAGGCGAAGCAAAGAACACCGGCACAGCCTTTACCTCCGCCGCGGATGCCCACGTCAGAGCCGGCTTAAACTGCACCGATTGCCATCCGCTTGTGAACAATAGAAACGTCCGGCGTCTGTCCCATCAGATCGCGAAAGGCAAATCGCTAACCGGCCATGTCCGGGATGATCTCGATGGCGCGGGAATGAAGACCTGCGTTGCCTGCCATTCCGAAGGACTATTCCGCGGGGCCAAACAGGCCAGAGATCCAAAGGTTCTACATGCAAAACTTCTGGAAGGCGCTCAATTCCATACCTATCTGGTGTCCTGTCAAAGTTGCCATATTACCGGGCAGCCGCTTCGGGCGCTGACCATTCTCGATATGAGCACCGGCCGTGAAACAGGTTACACGGCCGACAGCTTCGACGGGGTTTCTTCTTCCGGAGACTACCTCAAGCCGGCCGCAAAGCCATGGCCGCCGTGGCAGACGCGAGAAAAGAAGTATCTTCCCGCCGCGCCCAAGCATCTTATGTGGTTTGGTGAAAAAATGAAAAACGGTGAAATCCGGCCAATCCCCCTGTATCATGTCGCGAAAGTGGCGCGGTCCGTTCAGGGCCTGTCAACCGTAACAGTCAATTTGCCGGAGGGTCGGAAAGGCAAGCAAAAGACGGTTGTATCCGACCGGGATATTGCTGAAATGCTCCGCTTGCTTTATAAAGCAGGTTTCTCCAATGCGGTCTATGTGTCGGACCAGATATATGAATGGAAGAAAGAAAAAGTATCCGCTTCGCCCCTGACACAAAAACTCATTTATTATGCGGTGGAGCATGGCGTAACGGAATTATCCCGAAAGCAGACTTACGGACTCAAGGGGCGTCCGGACGGTTGTATGCAGTGTCATGACGAGTCCTCGGCCTTTTTTGCCAAAAAGGATATCCGCAATGTCCGTGAATTTCTGCGGAAAGATTATCCGGCGCTGAAAGATTCGAGCTCTGCCCCGCAGTTTGAAATCTGGGGCCTTCGCTCCGTGCCCGCGTTTGAATAGGTGAGAAGATGAAAAAAAATGTTTGTTTTCTTGCATCCGTGATCGCCTTTGGCATGATGACGTTTTCTGCAGCCGCCCAGGAAAACAAAATCCCATCCGTGAATGTGCAGACCCTTAAAGCCTGGATGGAAAAATCCGATAAAGTAACCGTGGTTGATGTCGGTGCTCTGCTGGCTTGCATGGACGCGAAGATTCCGGGTGCCGTTTGTCTGGCCTGCGATCAGGAGATGGAGGCGAATTTGCCAAAAAGCGACAGAATTGTTTTTTACGCATCCTACGGATCGCCGGATGCAGACTGTGCATTGATTCATCGGACGATTTCCTCGGGATTCAAGGACGCCTATATTCTTGAAGGAGGGTTGGCCGCATGGCGAAAGGCGGGCAGCCCCGTGATGTCGAAAAAAAGAATTCCGCGTGTTGCTGCGCCGGCCGTCAAGGCCGGGCAACTTGCTGACTGGAAAAAGAGTGTCAAAAATCCCCTAGTCATCGATATTCGATCATCTAAAGCATATAGCGTAAACCATTTGGACGGAGCGCAGAATTTCCCGCTGGACCGGCTTCATGCCCAGTATGCCGAAATCCCCCTGGATCGCTCGTTGCTCATTGTCGATGAAGACGGCCGGACTGGTCTGCTTGCCGCAAGTTATCTGGCCCGCAAGGGATTTACCGATGTGAAAAGACTCCAGGGCGGGATGGCCGCCTTCAAGAGAGGAATGCGATGAGAAGACTCTTTTTCCGTTCGGCCATTGTTGCTTTTTTCATCATGATGGGCCTGCCGGGACTGGTCTATGCCCAGGGGCAGAGCGTAAAATGTCAAACCTGTCATTCCGATCCCGCTTTTACAAGGGGTTTTGCCGGATCGGTTCACGGCGACAATGCCTGTACAAGCTGCCATACCGGCATCGATGATATTGTCCGCCACAGTTCGGGCGAGAAAAAATCCAATCCTGTCCGTTGCTCAAGCTGCCACCGGGAAGCTGCTGTCGCGTATAAAACGGACGCTCACGCGGTGGGGCAGAACCTGGCCTGCGTAGATTGCCACTCCAGGATTCATACCCTTGCCCAATCGGACAAATCCGGGAAAATGGCTGTGGCCGAAAATTGCGTCCGTTGTCATCGTGCTGAAGACTATGCGCTCCTGGGGCACGGCAGGGCCGTCGCTAAAGGCAACGTTGATTCGGCCACCTGCACGGATTGCCACAGCTTGCACAGCATCGCGTCCTACAGTACGGCTTCCGAAAAGGATAAGGCGGCTCAACGCGAAGCTTTCACCCGCAAATGCAAAACCTGTCATGCCGATCCAGGTGTGGTGCAAAGAAACAACCTGTCCATGCACATTGCCGAAACCTACGATTCGACCTATCACGGTAAGGTTCTACAGGTCGGGGATTCCCAGCGGGTCGCGGGATGTGCCGATTGCCATACGGGCCACAATACGCTCAAATCGTCCGATCCGCTGTCCGCTTTGCATCCGGACAATCTGGAGCGGTCCTGCCGGACCTGCCACACGACTATGCACAAGCGTTTTGTCTCTTTTGAGGCGCATCCCGGTGCGGTGAAAGGCAAGACCTATACGGCGCTGCATATTGCCGAAGGCTTCATGATTCTTTTGCTGGTCGGCGTCTTTGCATTTTTCTGGTTGCATACCTTCTTGTGGTGGCGCAGGGCGTATCTGGACAAATGCCGCAGGCGAAAGGCCGGTTTCATCGAAGATACACTTGCGCTTGAGTGCCGGGATGAAAAGCAGATCCAGCGTTTTACCCTGACGCAGAGGATCATGCATATAGTGTTGATTCTCTCGTTCTTCACGCTGGTCGCGACCGGTTTCCCAATCAAGTATTCCGAAACCGCCTGGTCGAAGGTCCTCGTCAATCTGTGGGGCGGTCCGCATATGGCCGGTGTTTTCCACCGCATTGCCGCCCTGGTACTATGCGCGCTCTTTCTGATTACGCTAGTTCAGTCAGTGCGTTTCTTGTTTCCGAACTGGCAATTCAAAGGCTGGCTCGGCAGGCTTTTCGGCCCGGACTCGCTTTTTCCCAATTTGAAAGATCTGAAAGACATCCTGGGTATGTTCAAGTGGTTTTTTGGCAGGGGGCCGATGCCGCAATTTGACCGCTGGACCTACTGGGAGAAATTCGATTTTCTGGCGGTTTTTTGGGGCATGACCGCGATCGGGCTTTCCGGCTTCATGCTGTGGTTCCCCGGCCTCTTTTCATACATCGTGCCCGGCTGGGTGATCAACATCGCCACGATTGTGCATTCGGAGGAGGCTTTTCTGGCCGCTGTGTTTATCTTCACGGTGCATTTTTTCAACAATCACATTGTGCCCAACAAGTTCCCGCTCGAGCCGAATGTTTTCACCGGCTGCTACCGGTTGGACCAGATGCTCGAGGAGCGTCCGCTGGAATACGAAAGAATGGTCGCCGAAGGCAAACTGGAATCGCTCAAACGAGAAGGCCCCGGCATCTGGGCGCAGCTTTTCGCATCGGTGTTTGGACTGGGGAGTCTGGTTCTGGGGCTGATCCTGCTGGCCCTCATTTTCTGGGCCGTGCTGTTTTACTAATTAAGCTTTCGATGGGATGCCGGCAAGCATCTCATCGGTTGCCTTGAATGGCCTGCTGCGCTTGCTTCAGACGGCAGATCATGTTAGACAGACCGCTAGACTTCACTCGGGAGCATTTGTATTTGAGTAAGAATAAATCGGGAATCTGGTCTTTCTTCGCATCCGTCCGTCTGGCTATTGTTCTTTTATTCCTCATCGCTTTTTTTGCGCTGGTGGGAACGCTCGTGCCTCAGCGTGAGGCAGTGGGAGATCTGGCTCAGCGTTTGTCTCCTGCCCTGTTTTCCTTTCTGGAAAAGATGCAGATTTTTGATTTGTATCACTCTGTCTGGTTTGTTCTTCTGTCGGGGCTTTTGTCGGTCAATCTGATCATTTGTTCCGTGGATCGATTCCCGACAGCCTGGCGGCGCTTTCGGATGAAACGAGATCCTCAGGATGAAGAAGCCTTCAAAAGCATGCCTTTAGAAGACACGTTTCCCTCGGCATTGAATATTCGTCAGGCGGCAGATGTCGCGGCGGGCGTGCTGAAGAAGAAATATCGCAGTGTCGAACGGTCGGAAGACGCGGGGCGTGTTTACTTGTGCGCCGGGAAAGGACGCTTCTCGCTTTTTGGCGTTTATATCGTTCATCTGAGCATCCTGCTGTTTATTGCCGGGGCGGTCATCGGATCCGTGTTCGGGATCGAGGCCTTCGTCAACATCAACGAGGGGGATACGATAAGCGCCATCAATCTGCGTAACGCCGGCCAGTTGCTGTCTTTGCCATTTTCCGTGCGGTGCGACAAATTTACTGTTGAACTTTACGAAAGCGGCATGCCGAAAACCTTCCAATCCGATCTCGTTTTCCTGAAGGAAGGCCGGGAAGTCCGTTCGGGAAAACTACGCGTCAATCATCCCATCGAATTTGAAGGATTCCGTTTTTATCAGGCGAGCTACGGCGCCGCGCCGGGGGGGAAGGCAACGCTGGCGCTCGCGAGAGAGGGCGGCCATCGTGACGCGATAAATGTTGCGCAGGGATATACGTTTGATCTGCCTGGAAAGGAAGGAACGTTTCAGGTTTTGCGGGTGGAAGAAAATATGATGAAAATGGGCCCAGCGGTTAAAGTTGCCGTCCGGTCCAATAAAAATGAGGAGGTTGTCTTCTGGATTTTTCAGCAGATCGATCAGATCAAAAAAATCAGCCCGGATATTTTCGAGCAGGTTCCCGTTTTTAATCCCGCTTTATTTCGGCCTTACACATTTTCGCTTCTGGGGCTGGAGGAAAAATATTACACCGGCCTGCAGGTCAACCACGATCCCGGAACGCCCGTAGTGGTCGCAGCGGCTATTCTTCTGATCGGCGGTCTGATGCTGATCTTGTTTTCCTATGCGCGTTTGATCTGGGTTCGGATAGTTCAGAAGGGAGACGAGATCGTGCTTGCTGTTGCGGGACGAAGCTATAAAAATTCAGCAGGACTTCAAAAAGAAATTCAATATCTGTTCGCGGAACTGAAGGGTAATCTGGAGAAGTCCAAATGATCAATACCACCATCTTAAGCTGGGTGACATTTATCTACTTTGCTGCTTTTGTTTTCTATCTTTTCCGGATGGTTCTGGGACACGAATTCTGGGGCAAACTGGCCACCTGGACTGCGCTGGCGGGGCTTATCGCGCAGAGCGTGGCCCTGATCATCCGCTGGATGACCTCCTACGACCTGGGCATCGGACACGCGCCCCTGTCCAATTTTTACGAGTCATTGATCTTTTTCGCCTGGACGATTGTTCTTTTGTATCTTCTGATGGAGTGGCGGTTGAAAAACCGCAGCATCGGGGTCTTCGTCATGCCGGTGGCTTTTTTAATCATGGCCTATGCTTCCATCGCGCCGGGGGTCAACCAGAAAATAGAGCCTCTGATTCCCGCACTGCAAAGCAACTGGCTCACCTCACACGTGCTCACCTGTTTCATGGGCTACGCGGCGTTCACGGTTGCATTTGCTCTAGGGATGATGTTCCTGATTAAGAACGCGGTAGACAACCGCTCATCGGGAACCAGCGTGTTTATCCGCCGGCTGCCGTCGGAATTTCAGATGGACGACCTGATGCATTCCAGTGCCGTCCTGGGATTCATCTTTCTGACACTGGGGATTGTGACCGGCTCGGTCTGGGCGCACTACGCATGGGGCTCTTACTGGAGCTGGGACCCGAAAGAAACCTGGTCGCTGATTACCTGGCTGATTTATGCCGTGATGCTACACGCACGTTTGGTGCGCGGCTGGCGTGGTAAGCGCATGGCGATCATGGCAATAGTTGGTTTTGCCTGTGTCTTGTTCACCTATCTGGGTGTAAATTTACTGCCGTCTCTGCACAGCTACATGATGTAATTATTTCCGTAGAAAATCCAGAAGCTCTTTAATGTCCGGCAGTTCCTTGATTGGATAAACCTTCACGAAAATCGCTTTTCGCTCAGCGTCGAGGATCACATTGGCGCGTTCGGAAAAACCGAGCTTGTCGATAAAGAGGCCGAGCTTTGAGGCGACGCCGCCATGCGGCCAGAAGTCGGCAAGCAGATCGACTTTTTCGATCCCGAGACTTTCGGCCCAGGCTTTTTTGCAGGGCACCGAATCTACCGAAAAGCCCAGCGGTACCGTGTTCATCGATTGGAAGATTTCAAAGTTCGCCTCCAGCGACTGCATCTGCTTGGCACAGACTTCCGTCCAGGCCAGAGGATGAAAAGATAAGAGAATCTTTTTGCCTGCCATCGCCGCACTATCCACCACCGCTTCCGTGTGACTCTTCAATGAAAAGTCTCCAAACACATCCCCGACTTGAATTCTGGTCATTATCTGCCTCCATTCTTCTTTATACTAATTCTTCTATCCTTGTACCTTGTGCCTTTATCCTTCGTCTTTGAGTGTCGGATAATCTGTATACCCTTTTGATCCAGTTGTGTAAAAGGTGGCGTCGTCCCAGCGGTTCCATTTTGCGCCAGCGGCGATTCGTTCCACCAGGTCGGGATTGGCGATAAACGGTTTCCCGAATGCCACGGCGTCGGCATGACCGTCCTCAATGACTTGCTTACCGCCTTCCGCACGGAATCCACAGTTGATAATCAGCGTACCTTTATAGCGGGGGCGGAAATGTTTAGCTATTTCCTTTACTGCGTAAGGAACATTATCTACCGGCATCATTGGTTCTACGAAATGGACATAGGCCAGATTGGAATAATCATTGAGCCGTTCAACAATATGTTCAAAGGTTGGGATCGTATCTTTGTCGATTGTGATGCCGAAAAAGCCATTCGCGCATGGATTGAGCCGAACGCCGACGCGGTTAAAACCAACAGTTTGACCGATTTCATGCAAGGTTTCAAAAAAGAAACGTGCTTTGTTTTCATGCGATCCGCCGTACTCATCCTTACGAATGTTGGCGCAGTTGACGAAGAACTGATGGAAAAGATAGCCGTTGGCGGCGTGGATTTCCACACCATCAAAACCGGCCGCAATCGCGTTTTGGGCTGCCCGGCGAAAATCTTGTGTTGTGTTATGAATCTCCGCCACCGTCAGTGCGTGGGGTGTCGGCGTTTCTTGAAAACCTTGCATCGTATAGACCCGGTCGTTAGGATTGATGGCTGAAGGCGCAACCGGAGGATTTCCCCCATGAAAAGCAGAATGGGATATCCGACCGACATGCCACAGCTGACAAAAGATGTGACCATCTTTTTCGTGGACGGCCTTTGTCACAAGCTGCCAGCCTTCAACTTGCTCAGG
>CAZOPH010000054.1:0-12741 GCA_964581635.1 uncultured Smithella sp. | reverse complement strand
TGATCAGCATTTTTCTGCGTTGCGCAAATGACGCTTTCACCAGACAGCGGAAAAATGCTTCATCCGTCAGATCAAATAGAGGCTTTTCCCGAAATTTCCCCTGAATAATGGAAGACTCTACTTTGGGCCGGGGATAAAAGCAGTTTGCTGACACATCAAATAGCCGCTCGATATCGGCATACATCTGGAGCAAAACCGAAGGTACTCCATAATTTTTATTATCCGGTAAAGATACCAGGCGCTGCACAACCTCTTTTTGCAACATTAAAGTAAAGCAACTGATCGCTGATCGTGAAGACAATAAATGAAAAATTACAGGGCTGGAGATGTTGTACGGAATATTACCTATTACATTAACTTTTGTATTATAATTATTTGATATTGAATACATATCAAATTTTAATATATCGCAGGAATGAATCTCCACATTGGAACATTCATCAAATTGATCATGGAGGATTTTCAATAACTGAGGATCAATTTCCACGGCAATTACCCGTTTGGCAACCTGTGCTATATCTTTTGTCAGGACGCCGATTCCTGCACCGATTTCGACAACAATGTCGTCTGAAGAAAATCGTCCGGCAGCAGCAATTTTATGAATGGTGTTGACATCCACGAGAAAGGACTGACTTAATTTTTTCCTTGGCCTAATGCCATATTGATGAAGAATTTCCCTGGGTGTGATCATAGACGTGCTATCTTCAGAAAATAATTATAAGGATGGGCTTAATTTTCACCCTCACCCTCAACCTTCGAGAGGAGAGGAAACTTATAGGTGCGCAACCAAGGGCCAGCGTGATACGGCATTTAAATCCAATGAATCCGATTGTCCGTTTTTCAGCATAATCTCCCCCAGCGCCGCGATCATAGCCGCATTGTCCGTACATAAAATCATCGGTGGAATAAATAGTTCCATACCCGCCTTGGCTGTCGCTTCGATAAATCTTTGCCGCAATCGGCTATTGGCGGCAACGCCACCACAAACAACAATTCGGAAAATATCATTTTCGTTGGCCGCTTTCAGCGTTTTATCAATCAGCACATCGATAATCGCTTCCTGATAACTGGCCACAATATCCGGCAATTCTTCTTTGTTGAAATTGCCCCCCCGTTTTTTAAACACGGTCAATAGTGACGTTTTCACGCCGCTGAAGCTGAAATCATTTGAATCCTTCATAGCGCGTGGGAAATCATATGCTTTAGAATTGCCGGTTTTTGCCATTTTGTCGATGACAACTCCGCCCGGATAGCCCAGACCGAGCAGCTTGGCAGCCTTGTCGAAAGCTTCGCCCGCAGCATCGTCGAGTGTTTGGCCCAGCAGCTGAAATTCGTGATAATTGTTGACCAGATAGACATTGGTGTGACCACCGGAAACGACCAGAGCGGCAAAAGGAAATTGCGGCTTCTTTTCGGCCAGGAATGAGGCCATGATATGCCCCTCCAGATGATTGACGCCAACAAAGGGAATTTTGAGACCATAAGCCAGCGCTTTGGCGGCGGACAATCCGACAAGCAGTGAACCGATCAAACCCGGCCCTCGTGTAACGGCAATTCCCTCCAGGTTTTTCAATGTCAGCCCCGCATCCGCCATCGCCTGTCTAATCACGGGAGAAATTGCTTCAATATGCTTACGTGACGCAATCTCCGGAACCACGCCTCCGTAAGCGCTGTGATCCTGAATTTGCGAAGCAATGACATTGGAAAGTAGTTTTCCGTCATTTATAACCGCGGCCGCTGTTTCATCGCACGATGACTCGATTCCTAAAACAAACAATTTTTAATCCTTTTTAATAATTTCTTTACAAACAATTCAAAAAACTTATATAAAAGCATTAAGTATTTGTAAACAAACTTTTACCAGTATTGATTGATCGGATTAGTTTCCATGGAAATTAAAACAGATTTCTTAATTATCGGCAGCGGTATTGCAGGCTTGAGCCTGGCCATCAAAGTAGCACAACTCGGATCAGTGGCAATTGTTACAAAAAAGGAAAAATCGGAATCCAATACCAATTACGCCCAGGGCGGAATCGCCGCAGTAACAGACAAAACAGATAGTTTTGAAGAACACATCAACGATACACTGAACTGCGGCGCAGGACTCTGCAACCGGGAGGTTGTCGAGTTTGTAGTTCGAGAGGCACCTCCCAGAATTCAGGAATTGATTGAGTGGGGTGTCAATTTCACCAAATCAGAAGTGCCTCCTCATCTTTATGATTTAGGACAGGAGGGAGGCCATCATCGTCGGCGTGTATTGCACGCCAAGGATCTGACCGGCCGTGAAATCGAACGGGCGCTGCACGAGAAAGTTGCCGCCCTGAAGAATGTTCAAATTTTCGAGAATCATATCGGCATTGATCTCATCATCCAAAAAGATGCCGCAGGCCATACCATTAATTGCCTGGGTGCCTATGTGCTCGACATTCATAACAGCGAAATCCATACCTACCGCGCCAAATATACTATCCTTTCCACCGGTGGTGCAGGCAAGGTTTATCTGATTACGACCAACCCGGATATTGCCACTGGCGACGGCATTGCAATGGCCTATCGCGCGGGCGCTCAAGTTGCTAATATGGAGTTCATCCAGTTTCATCCGACCTGCCTTTTTCATCCGGAAGCCAAAGCGTTTCTCATCAGCGAAGCTGTCCGCGGCGAAGGTGGAATACTCAAATTGAAAAACGGTGACACCTTCATGGAGAAATATCACCCCATGAAAAGCCTTGCACCGCGAGACGTTGTGGCCAAAGCCATCGACACGGAAATCAAGCAGTCCGGCGACGAATATGTCCTGCTGGACATCACGCACCACAGCCGCAATTTTTTGATCGACCGTTTTCCCAACATCTATCATAAATGTCTGGAGTACGGCATCGACATGGCCATACAGCCCATTCCCATCGCGCCAGCGGCTCATTATATTTGCGGTGGCGTTGCCGTTGATCATTACGGCAAAACGTCGATCGATAACCTGTTTGCTTGCGGCGAAGTCTCCTGCACCGGCCTCCATGGCGCCAACCGCTTGGCCAGCAATTCGCTTCTGGAAGCGCTGGTTTACTCCCATCGGGCTTATACAAGAATCGCCAAATCATACCGGCAAACCGAACTCAGTGATATACCGATTCGCCCTTGGGATCCCGGTGACACAGCCGAAAGCAACGACAGCATCGTGGTCACGAACAACTGGGACGAAATCCGCAGATGCATGTGGAATTATGTTGGTATTGTACGTTCGGATAAACGCCTGGAACGAGCTGAGCGGAGAATAGATATGGTCCAGCGGGAAATCCACGAATATTACTGGAACTACAAAGTCACAAAAGACCTCATCGAACTGCGCAATATTACCACTGTGGCCAAGCTGATCGTGCAGAGCGCCCGTGCCAGAAAAGAAAGCCGCGGCCTGCATTACACAATGGACTATCCGGATACGCTGGATTCATTCCTAAAAGATACCATTCTGGTAAAAGAATAATACTTTCTCTCATCGATGTGAATGTATAATCCGTAGGAAATGTTTTGAATGACCTGAAGGTCACGCGACCATTCCCTAAAATTTTAAACTTTAAATACCCTATTAAAAATAAAATCCAGATTCTTCAGGAAATTGTTCACGTTGAAAATACCTGCCAGGTCTTTCTCGTCCAGATATTTTTTAACAATTTCGTCTTGCGCCAGAAGCTTCCGAAATTCTATTCCTTCTTGCCAGGACTTCATCGCGTTCTTCTGAACAACAGCATACGCGTCTTCGCGCGTTGTCCCTTTTTCAATGAGCGACAGCAAAACCATTTGTGAAAAGATCACACCGTGTGTCATATTTAAATTAGACAGCATTCGCTCCGGATAAACGACCAGCTTATCCATCATACCGGTAAACCGCCCCAGCATAAAATCCAGAACAATCGTTGCATCCGGTCCGATCACTCTTTCTACAGATGAGTGGCTGATGTCTCTTTCGTGCCACAACGCGACGTCTTCCAGTGCCGCGACGGCGTAAGAACGCACCAGCCTGGCTAGACCGGAGATGTTTTCCGAAAGCACGGGATTGCGCTTATGCGGCATAGCCGAAGACCCTTTCTGACCCGGCGAGAAATATTCCTCCGCCTCCCGGACTTCGGTTCTTTGCAGCAGGCGAATTTCCTGTGCAAACTTATCCAACGACGATGCGATGATGGCCAAGGTAGTAAAAAACTCAGCGTGCCGGTCACGCTGGACAATTTGCGATGATACGGGCGCGGGTTTCAGGCCAAGCTTCTCGCAGACATACTCTTCGATAAACGGCTCGATAAATGAAAAAGTGCCTACGGCTCCTGCTATTTTCCCATAACTAACCGTTTCTTTAGCTCGAAGCAGACGCTCGCGATTTCGCTGCATTTCCTGATACCATAGGGCCATTTTCAGGCCAAACGTAATCGGCTCGGCATGGATGCCATGTGACCGGCCGATCATTAAGGTATTCTTATGTTCGAGTGCTCTCCTTTTTAGCACCGCCAAAAGTTGATCAAGATCATCGAGAAGAATTTCGGCGGCTTCTTTTAACTGCACCGCAAGCGCCGTGTCCAAAACATCGGAGGATGTAAGCCCCATATGAATAAAACGGCCATCTTCCCCTATTTTTTCCGTGAGGGACGTTACAAAAGCGATGACATCGTGTTTGGTGATTTTTTCAATTTCATCAATCCGGGCAACGTTGATGGAGGCCTTGGCTTTAATATTTTTAACCGCTTCCGCCGGAACCTTGCCCAGCTTGACCATTGCCTCGCAAGCCGTTATTTCCACGTCCAGCCATTTCTGATACTTATTTCCCTGGCTCCAGATCGCTGTCATTCTCTCTCGCGAATATCTTGAAATCACAATCGTCTCCTGTCTTTTTTAATCCGTCCTATTTAGCCGCTTTTTGCAGATCCTTCATCTTATCTGTTTTTTCCCAGCGGTAGTCATCCATAAATAATGTACGTGGGATTTTGCGGTAAATGTCGCTCTTCAGCAGACCGA
Organism: uncultured Smithella sp.; assembly: GCA_964581635.1. Taxonomy (GTDB): domain Bacteria; phylum Desulfobacterota; class Syntrophia; order Syntrophales; family Smithellaceae; genus UBA8904. The sequence goes on along the minus strand of CAZOPH010000054.1, from coordinate 7,743 downwards.
ATTTTTCAATCATCCCCTGCGGAGTCAAATCAAAAATTTTCTCAATAATTTTTTCCAGTTTTTCGTCTGATATTTTTCCGGTTCCAAACGTATTGACATAAACGGAAAACGGTTTGGCAATGCCGATAGCATAGGCAAGCTGAACCGAACATTTGGATGCCAAACCTGCTGCCACAATATTTTTAGCAACATAGCGCGAACCGAAAACCGCCGAACAATCCACTTTTTCCGGTGATTTATTGACGACCGCGCCGCCGCCTAACTGTGCTCCGGGATAACCACCGTATAACTGCACGACCAGTTTACGTCCGGTAATGCCCGAATCTGCAGAACTGCAAGAATTGAGGGCATTCCATTCGCCGGTAGGATTGAAAAGGAATTCTGTTTTTCTGTCCACGCAGTCCTTAATACTATCGAAGGCTATTTTCTTAGCCCGGTCACGGACTTTGCCATGATTACTTTTTACATAACGGTAATCAACGGCATTGGACATCAATATTTTTGCCACACGCATCGGTCTCCCTGTTTTAATATCATAGTCCACAGAAACCTGTCCTTTCCCATCCGGTGCAAAAATAGGATCCTGACAATATTCAAACGCCCTCATCAGTTTATTGACCAGCACATAAGGCAGAGGAAGAAGTTCAGGCGTTTCATTACAGGCAAAGCCATACATCAGTCCCTGATCGCCCGCACCGATTTCATGATCTTTGTTTAAAAGACAGCTTGTTCCGCGGTTGATGTCCGGCGACTGAGGAATAATGGCATTGAGTACACCCATGGTATGTCCGTTTAAACCCACTGCCGCGTGATTGTAGCCCAACGCCAAAACAGCATCCCGGGCAATCTGGTCGATATCTACAAATACTCGAGTCCGCACTTCACCACCGACAAGACATATTCCTTTGCCTAAAAATACTTCAATGCCGCAATGCGGCATATTTGCCAGATTAAGACCATCTTTTTCTTTCCTCTCCCCATCCAGAATCTCTGCAATGACATTGGCCGCAATAATATCCGCCACCAGATCAGGATGACCCACTTTGACACCTTCCGACGAAATCTGCATAATCATTTTCTCCTTACAAATTTTTTTCTGTAGGTTTTAATCATAACAAAACAAAAAACCCGCGCCAAAGCACGGGTTCAATAAAATGATTCATTGATATTCAGTGCTTTAGCACATTTATAGAGCGGAGCAATTTACTTTTAAATCACCGCTTGCGAGGCACCATACCACACAAACGCATAAAATCAAGAAAAAAATCTACCTTCTTTCTTTCGCCTGAATCCTTATTCCTTATGCCCTGAACCTGTCTTTGACCTTTTCTCAAATGTCCATCTGTTGCGGTGTCAGTTCTCTGATGGCATAATCCATGTAAATCTTTTCTTTGATAAAAAGCTCGTATAAATTTGGATCAATGTGTTGATCCCTGACCATAGACTCCATTATTTCCAAAGCCTCGCCCAGTGTTTTTTCTTTTTTGTAAGGCCGGTCTTTGGCGGTAAGCGCTTCAAAAATATCGGCCAGAGCAATAATGCGCGATTGCAGGGGTAGCTGTTCGCCCTTGAGCCCCAGCGGATAACCGCTGCCGTCGAGTTTTTCATGATGCGCAGCGGCATATTCGGCAATCTTTTGTAATTTTCTGGGAAAAGGCAGTCGAGCCAGCATTTTGTATGTAACAGCTGCGTGATTATTGATAATATTTCTTTCTTCAGCATTGAGTGTGCCGTGGCGGATGCTCAAATTATAAATTTCATCTTCGGTAAGCAATGGTAAGGTTTGCGTACTGGTGCTCCACTTCCTTTGGGCAATCCGTTTGATCCGCTCAATCATTTTATCCTCAATGAACTCACTGCTGCTATTCACCTGTGCCAGGAACTGATATTCTTCATCCAGCGCCCTGATTTCTTTTTCAACATCCTGCAATGGATACGCATTCAAATTCTCTCGGGCATTCTTTATCGCCAGTTGATATTCCCGCTTAAGCATTTCAAAGCGGATTTTAACGTCTTCAATCCGGTCATACACCTTTTCCAGTTTTGTTGATTTATCAACGACATGCTCAGGTGTAGTAATTTTTCCAACATCATGCAACCAGGCAGCCATGCGCAATTCCCGCATTTCATCATCACAAAAAGATATCGAAGCAAAATGCCCCTCATGAGCGTGATTGATTCTATCGGCAATTTTAATGGTTAGATCGACCACGCGTCGGACGTGTCCGCCCGTATAGGGGGACTTTTCGTCAATGGCAATGGCAATGGTTTGAATGAAAGCATCCAGCAGATTTTCCAGTTCAACAATCAGCAAGTTGTTAGTCAGAGCCACCGCTGCCTGGGAGGCCAGAGACTCGGCCAGCTCCTGTGCCTTCCCTGAAAAAGGAATGAAATGACCCTCATCCTGGTCTTTCGAGTTTATCAGCTGTAAAACGCCGATGATATCATTGTCATGACTGCGCATCGGGACAACCAGCATCGATTGTGTACGATACCCGGTTGCCTGATCGAACGCCCGAGGACCATCAAAATTAAAACCGGACGCATCGTAAACATCGGGAATATTGATCACCTCGCCCGTCACCGCCACGTGCGCGGAAACATGCGTGTGATCAGACGAACCATCAGCGGCGATCAATTTTAAGGTTGGCCAGGCCATTTCATCACCTGTTCCACCCATGGCAAGCCCCAGGGATTCGTTCTGAACAATAGCAAATTGAAGCTCTTTTGCGTTATCCGACATCATATAAAGCGTGCCGCCATCGGCGTTTGTGATGGTCCTCGCCTCGGTTAATATTTTTTCCAAGAGACGGTCGATATCCTTCTCCGCAGAAAGCGCCAGACCGATTTGGGTTAACCGTCTCACATGATCCGCGTCAACGGAATCGCCGCTATTTTTTTTGTCTTGCATGAATGTCTTCCCGCTTCCTGCCGTTAACGGATTATAACCACCGGAACTTCTTTTTCCAGTTGCACTTTTATTTTTAGAAACTCTTCATCCGAGTATGTTTTTTCCCTAATATATTTTTTATTCAGTGTCCTGGCCGGCTGAAATTTTTGCAGAGCATAGCGTTTAGCGCCGGCAATTTCCCGGACGATCGCCAAAATATCTTTTGTCGTTAGCAGTGAAGCCACAACGGTTGTACGGAATTCATGGGAAATTTTCGCCTTTAAAACAATCTGAATACTTTCCCGGATCATGTCGATAGTCACCGGCGATTTCACAACGCTTGCGTATCTTTCAACCGGCGCTTTCACATCCAGCGCGATAAAATCAAGAAGCTTATCCTGGATCAGACGGGCAAGAACGTCCGGATAGGAACCGTTGGAATCAAGCTTTATGGCAAATCCCATTTTACGAATCTTTCGGATAAAAGGAACTAAATCTCCCTGGAGGGTCGGTTCACCACCGGTGATGGTTACCGCGTCAATCTTTCCTTGGCGGGTTGAGAAAAATTCTAGAACGTCTTTTTCTGATAGGCAGGTCTGATATAATTTTTGTTCCACCAGTTCCGGATTATGACAATAAGGACAGCGGAAATTGCAGCCTTGTGTGAAAACGATTGCGCTGATTTTTCCAGGATAATCAATTAAAGATACTTTTTGCAAACCACCGATTTTCATATGTTCCTTGCGTCACCCCAGATGGCTTCAACCCACTGAGCCCTGCCGGGGGTGGCAGGGCTTGAAACAAAATCCACTGCTTCATTTACTGAAGCCGGTAAACCTGCCGTGAATCAAATTCTTCCTGTTTGCCTTTGTTCCACTGCTTGACCGGTCTTAGATAGCCAACCACGCGTGAATAGACTTCACAGGATTCTGCACAGGTTGGACAATTTTCCACTTCCCCTTTGAGGTATCCGTGCGACGGGCAAACGCTAAAGGTTGGCGTAAAAGTCAGATAGGGTAGATGATAATTGGAGCAGATTTTACGTACCAGTGATTTGACGGCCAGAGGATCGTCGATGCGCTCACCCGCAAACGTATGAAAAACCGTGCCGCCGGTATAACGCGTTTGAATTTCATCCTGCAAATCCAGCGCTTCAAAGATATCATCGGTATAGCTCACTGGTAGCTGCGTGGAGTTGGTATAATACGGTTCCGCCGTTTTGGACTTTCCATCGCTGGCGGAAATAATGTCCGGATATTTGACTTTGTCGATACGCGCCAGACGATAGGAGGTACCTTCTGCCGGTGTGGACTCTAGATTATAATTATTGCCCGTTTCCTTCTGATAGGCAATCAATCGGGTTCGCATAAAATCCAGCACCGATTTAGTGAAGGTTTGGCCTTCCGACGATGCAATATTAGTTCCCAGCAGATTTAGGCAGGCTTCATTCATACCGACCAGTCCGATGGTGGAAAAATGATTTTTCCAGTATTCGTTGAATCTTTCTTTGACATTGCGCAGATAATACTTTGTGTAGGGATAGAGATTGCTGTCGGTAAACTTCTCCAACACTTTGCGTTTGGTTTCCAGACTTTCCTTAGCAATATCCATAAGTTTAGCCAATTGCTGCATAAAATCTTTTTTGGTTTTGGCCCGATAGCCGATACGCGGCATATTGATCGTGATGACACCGATGGATCCGGTCAGCGGGTTGGAGCCGAAAAGTCCGCCGCCTCTCATCTGCAATTCCCGGTTGTCGATACGCAGGCGGCAGCACATGCTGCGCGCGTCTTCGGGGTTCATATCGGAATTGATGAAATTGGAAAAATACGGCACCCCGTACTTCGCAGTCATTTCCCAAAGATCGGTCATATTGGGATTGTCCCAGTCAAAATTCTTGGTGACGCTGTAAGTGGGAATCGGAAATGTAAAGACTCTGCCTTTCGCGTCGCCTTCGGCCATCACTTGCAAAAATGCCTTATTGAACAAATCCAGTTCTTCCTGGAATTCCTTGTACGTTTCCTTTTGAGGTTTGCCGCCGATAATAACAGGTTGATCCGCGTAATACTTGGGGACGGTCAAATCCAGCGTAACATTCGTAAACGGCGTTTGAAAACCGACACGCGTGGGCACGTTAATGTTAAAGATGAATTCCTGAAGCGCCTGCTTGATTTCCTTAATACTCAAACCATCATACCGGATAAAAGGCGCCAGTAAGGTGTCGAAGTTGGAAAACGCTTGAGCACCGGCCGCTTCACCCTGAAGCGTGTAAAAGAAATTGACCACCTGCCCTAAGGCGCTGCGCAAATGCTTGGCGGGCTTGCTTTCTACCTTGCCGGACACACCACGGAACCCCTGCAGAAGCACATCATATAAATCCCAGCCCACGCAATAAACAGACAACAGGCTTAAATCGTGAATGTGAAAATCGCCTTCGGTATGCGCCTTACGGATTTCCGGCGTATAAATTTCATTGAGCCAGTAAACCTTGCTGACCTCGGAAGATATGTAATTATTCAGTCCCTGCAAGGAATAATCCATATTGCTATTTTCGTTAATCTTCCAGTCGGCCTTCTTTAAATACTGATCGACCAGATCCACTTCCATTTTATTCGTGATATCTCTGAGACGGGAGTGCTGATCACGATAAATGATGTAGGCTTTAGCAGTCATGCGATACGGAGACTGCAGGAGAACTTCTTCGACGATATCCTGTATTTCTTCCACCGATAGAATTTTACCATTGAAAAGCTGCTCCGCAAGATTAAGCACCTTGATGGTCATCTTGCGCGCCTCCTTCAAATCAAATTCACCTGTGGCGGCGCAGGCCTTGGCAATGGCATTGGTAATCTTATCGGCGTTAAACTTGACTAAACGGCCATCTCTCTTTTTAATCTTTTTGTTCATGTGCCCCCTCCCGGCATGATTAAAAGAAATAATTGCCCCCGAATACGCTATATATTGGGGTTTGAGGCGAATACTAACACTACATATGGGCCTTATCAAGAAAAAATATGCAGAAATGAATAATAACTGTTAGTCATTTTATGGATTGCAATTTATCGTGTGCCGGTTTATGGAAAGATTATGAATTTAAAGGACGGCTGGTTTTGAAAATTGATTTCGTAAAAGCGTCGAATGTTAAGGGGTTTTTAGACGAAGCGGAGGCAAAGCGCCTCTACGTACTGGCTCTCGAAGCCTCAAAGTTTGCCCCCTGCTTGGAAATCGGCAGCTATTGCGGGAAATCTGCAATCTATTTAGGCTCCGCCTGCCGGGAAAACAATGCCATATTGTTTTCCGTTGACCATCATACGGGCTCGGAAGAACAGCAACCGGGTCAGGAATACTTTGATCCCGAGTTACTGGATAAAGAAACGGGAAAAGTCGATACCTTTCGATTATTTCGTAAAACGATTCATGATTTTGATCTGGGGAATGCCGTAGTCCCGATTATCGGGCGGTCGGAAATTATTGGACACGCTTGGAAAACACCGCTTAGTCTTATCTTCATCGACGGTAGCCATGCTTATGAATCCGTACTGAACGATTATCAAATCTGGGCAAAATATATCCTGCCAGCCGGCTATCTGGTCTTTCACGATATTTTCCCTGATCCGGAACAAGGTGGACAGGCACCCTATCTTGTTTACCAAAAGGCGGTCGCATCAGAGTTGTACGACGTGCAACCTCTTTTTAAATCGCTGGGCGTGTTGAAACGCAAGCTATTAAAGTGAAGCTCCAGACAGATGCCATGAAAGCTTATTTTGTAGTATAGCCGCGGCTTTCGAGGCATGATCCCATGGCTCTTTGATAATCCGCCCGCTTTTGAATGATCTGATCATTGGGAATTCCGGAGGGAATTCTGGTCGGGTCATAGTTTGTCTGTCCCACTGCCCACGCATGGCATTCATAACGATCATTGGCTTGTTTCTCTTCACTTTGGCCTTCACGGGGATAGATAAACATTTTACTTTCCGTAATCTCGTTACTATCCTCTGAGGTAGGTGGTTCAACTACGACATAACCTCCGGGGGTTTGCGTGTAATATGTTTCATTGGCATAGTAGTATGGTATGCCATGGATCCAAATCGTGGCATAAGCAAGGGGCAAAAATGGAGCAAATAATCCGATAGGCGGGGCAACCACAACATAACTTCCACGATATGGTCTGTACCAAACTCCGTGAGATGAGTAATAACGGGAGTGGTTGTGCATTACCGCTCTGTGATCTCTAGGCAACGATCGAACAGATTGACCGCGGGCTGGATATGAACGATTGTGTTGATAGCGGGAATCAACAAATCTTTTTTGCTGAGACGCGGGTGCTCCTCTAGGAGCCTGTGCCTGTGCATGTTGTGTGAAGCAGTAAAGACTTATTCCCGATAACATCAATAAGGACAGCGCAATGACAAAATATCTTTTTAAATGAATATGCAACATGATCATTACTCCTCTTGACAACGAGTAAACTTACTTCACGGTATATCCACGGCCTTCAAGGCAGGCTGACATGGCCCTGCGGAACTCCAGAGCCTTTTTTTCCTTGTGAAGATCTCGCGCTTGATTGCGGTTCGCATAAGCTTCCTCCAATTGCCGGGCTGCTTCCTGGCGTGAAATATCAGAGACAGCGCCAGCCATGGCGCCGCCGGCAGCTCCGATGATAGCTCCCTGTGCGGCATGATGTGGCCCGCCGATTAAAGCGCCCAGCACCGCTCCGGCAATGGACATGATGATGGTATCCTGACCAGGCGGAGGCATGGGAACAACCCGAACACGCTGTTCTGGGATAATTGATGATGCGCTCGGGTCAAAACCGGTCTGATCTACCGCCCAGTTATAACACGCGTAATGAT
>CAZOPH010000053.1:0-12778 GCA_964581635.1 uncultured Smithella sp. | reverse complement strand
ATTCCTGGAAACTTTCCGAGAAAACCGACACCTATTACACTTTTACCAAAGACCACATTCACATTGTGTGGAAAATATCCCGCGTGGGCGAACAGGTTATTTTGCAAGACAATGACATCCGGAGTAAAAAAGCTTTGGAATACGGATTCAACAGCCCTTTTGAGGAGTTTTCAATTGCCCAATATCTGAGTTTCAAAGGCATTCCCACCGTCTATGTGCGTGCGATTTATATGACCGGCAGTGCCAAAACAGAGCAATCCACCGATAAAAGAAAATATGAATCGCATAGCCATCTTGTGAACAGCCAGGGAGAACCGCTGCTGCGCGAAGATCGGAATTTCATATCTATCCGTGGCTTCTTTAACGGTACCGACAGTTGGGTTGCAGGTTCCCATGAACTTTTAAAGCCAATGAGTCTGATACAAGCCGAATCGGAGGGAATTATATCCAGCAAAAGCAAGGCTCTCCTGCGCGAAGCAATGAGTGCGCGTCTTATCAAGATAGGCATTGACGGTTCTCTGCTTGAAGCCAACGATCTCATTATCTCATTGGACAGTAAAAACAAAATAGTAAATACAGAAGACAATATGCCCGAAGTGCGTATCTGCAATTTTGAACTGCTTCGCAGGCTATAAAATTATCCTATTAGAAACGGGGATATATGGAAAATATGAGGGACATAAGTGACCCAAATCCTCGACTCCAAAAAGCAAGACCCCAATGCCGACATCAGAGTGCTGGAAAAAGAAATAGACAAATTAGTTTATCAGCTCTATGGTTTGACAGAAGAAGAAATCAAAATTGTGGAATAGAATTAAATATTTCATACACAGAGGCCCCAATGCTGCAAAAAACATTATTAACCATTGCCATTTTATTTTGTTTTGTCTCTACATCAATAGCTGCTGACCTGTCTCCGATCAAGCTTTTGCCACCGGATACAAAAGGTGGAAAGCCGCTGATGCAGTGTCTAAAAGACCGCAAGACGGGCCGATCCTTCAGCACAAAGAAGCTATCGATTGAAGTGCTTTCCAATCTGATGTGGGCGGCTTGCGGGATCAATCGGTCAGACAGTGGCAAACGCACGGCTCCCTCCGCGCGTAACTGGCAGGAAATCGACGTCTATGTAGCCTCGGAGGAAGGACTCTATCTTTATAATGCCAAAACCCATGCGCTTGATCCGTTGATTAAGGCTGATCTGCGCAAGGCGACCACCCACTTCCTTCAACCATCCCGCAGTGCCGTCGCGGGTGCGCCGATTCAGTTGATCTACGTAGTGGACTACGCAAAGATGACGATTGGCACCAGCGACGAAAACAAGCTGTTGTATTCCGGTGCGGATGCCGCTTTCATTTCCCAGAATGTCTATCTGTATTGCGCATCCGCTGGGTTGGCCACGGGTGTTCGCGCGTTTGTCGACAAGGAGGCACTCGCTAAGGATATGAAGCTTCGCGATAAGCAAAAAGTCGTTCTGGTGCAGGCCGTTGGTTATCCGCAATAAATTGAAGATTGAGGGGGCAAAGGGAAACCATGAACAATTTTAAATTTTATAATCCAACCAAGATTCTTTTTGGAGAGGGAAGCATTAAAGACATAGCCGGGGAAATTCCCCGGGGAACAAAGATTCTGATGACCTATGGTGGGGGAAGCATTAAACGAAACGGCGTATTCGACGAGGTTAAGAAGGTGTTGCAGGGTTATGAGTTGGAAGAATTCGGCGGCATAGAGCCCAACCCGACTTATGAGACGTTGATGCAGTGTGTAGAGATTGTGCGCAAAAACAGAGCCGATTTTCTGCTGGCCGTCGGCGGCGGTTCCGTCATCGATGGTACAAAATTTATCGCCGCCGCCGTCCTGTATGAGGGTGAGCCCTGGGATATCGTCAAAACCTACGGTAAAAAGGTCAAAAGTGTTTTACCGTTCGGGACGGTTTTGACGCTGCCGGCCACCGGTTCAGAGATGAACAACGGTGCCGTGATCACGCATCGCTCATCCAAGACAAAACTGCCCTTTGCGCACCCTTTGTTGTTCCCCAGGTTTTCCGTGCTCGATCCGACAAAGACCTATACGCTGCCGCCCGGCCAGATTGCCAATGGCGTTGTCGATACTTTTGTCCACGTCACCGAACAATACCTGACATACCCTGTCAATGGAAAATTGCAGGATCGTTTTGCCGAAGGTCTGCTGTTGACACTGATTGAAGAGGGGCCGAAGGCTCTGACTGATCCAAAAAAATATGATGTGCGTGCCAATCTCATGTGGTGCGCCACACTCGGTCTCAACGGGTTGATCAGCGCCGGGGTTCCTCAGGACTGGGCAACGCATATGATCGGCCATGAGCTGACAGCACTGAAGGGGTTGGATCATGGTCAAACATTGGCGGTCGTATTGCCGGCCATGCTGAAGATGCGTTCACAGGAGAAGAAAGAAAAACTACTGCAGTATGCCGAACGTGTATGGGGTATCAAAACCGGGGATGATAACGCGCGCATTGATATGGCCATCGAGAAAACAAGGGATTTCTTTGAAAGTATGGGGGTGGCGACTCGCCTTTGCAATTATGGTATCAGCGCTGATATCATTCAGTCTGTTGTCGAGCAACTGAAAGCGCACGGCATGATCAAGCTGGGTGAAAAAAGGGATGTGACGCCGGAATTGGTTGAGACTATCATGAAGGAATGTTTGTAACAGACGCAGGTGATTCTGTTTGGATGAACAAAAAAGGAGAAAGCAGGAAAGGATGAAAATATATGCAATTCACATTTGCCCATAACAATTTCAATGTGCTGAATCTGGAAAAAAGCCTGGCCTTCTATAGAGAAGCGCTGCAATTGAAGGAAGTGCGCCGCTATGAACCGCCGGACGGCAGTTTTATTTTATTATTCTTGGGTGACGGCACAACATCCCATCAGTTGGAACTGACTTGGATGAAAGACCGGGAGGAACCCTATAATTTGGGCGATAATGAATTTCATCTGGCTTTCAAGGTGGACGACTTTGCCGCCGCGCATGCCCTGCATGAAAAAATGGGTTGTATCTGCTTCGAAAACAAAGCGATGGGCATTTACTTCATCAATGACCCTGATGATTATTGGCTTGAAATTATCCCTAACAAAAGGTAAACACATGGCCAACGATCATGCTACCCATGAAATTTGAGATGCTCAAAAGGGTGGCATTAAGCAGAAAGGAGTAAACCAAATGAAAAAGTTTATTTTTAAAATATTGTTTCTAACGTTGCTGATTTTGATACCGGCTTCGCTTATGGCACAAGTGCAGGTTCGTATTAATATCCCGCTGCCTCCCCCGATTATTTTCCCCGCGCCGCCTCATGTGGTTGTGATACCGGAAACCGATGTCTATGCGGTTCCTGACGTTAACGATGACATATTTTTTTATGGCGGCTGGTGGTGGCGTCCCTGGGAAGGGCGCTGGTACCGTTCGCGTCACTACGACAGAGGATGGGGATACTATAAAGGCGTGCCCTCCTTTCATAGACATGTTCCCCCCGGTTGGCGTAGCGACTATCGGGATCGCCGCTGGAAAGGATATGAATGGGATCAACGTCCCATTCCGCACCGAGAAGCTGAGAAGAACTGGCGGGGCTGGAAAAAAAATAGGCATTGGGAAAAAGAAAATAACTGGGGTGTAAAAGGGATGGATCGTCGGCCGCCCGGTCAACAAAAGAAGTTTAATAAGCGCAATGATGGGCCTCCGAGAGGAGATGGTCACGGGCCTCAAGGCGGACCTGGAAGAGGACAGGGGAATAAGAACAAAGGGGATCGAAGATAGAATTCACGTCGTAGGTTAATATTATTTACTAAAGCCTGTGCAAAGCATGGGCTTTTTTATAAGCTGATCGTGATGAGATTGCTTGTAATCAATGCCTTTTTAATGAAATAAGTTATTAAAAATTAATATTATTTTTCCCGGTAATCTATAAATCCCCTAGCGTAAATATCTATTGATTTTTATAGGATTGTTCTTTAAAGTCACCTTCGTAAATGGATATTTCAAGCCGGTTACCGTAGTATTCAGGATGCGAACAGTTCGAGCTTCAATCCTAATACAACAATGTCCAGTGAAAAATAGTATCAGTATCATGCGCTGCTAGGCATATGAGAATAAAGTCTAGCAGGGTGGTGGCAATTGAACATTGATAAGAAAAATTAAGTGAGGAGTTACTTATGAAAGGTGCAGAACAGGTTTTACCCCGTCCAATTAAAATTCAGGATAATACTTTCCGAGACGGTCATCAATCTATTTATGCGACCAGAATGAAAACGGAGGACATGATCCCTATTGCCGAAGAAATGGATAACTGCGGTTTTTGGGCCATGGAAGTGTGGGGAGGGGCAACGTTTGACACGATGCACCGTTTCCTCGACGAAGATCCCTGGATGCGGCCCAGAGTCCTTAAAAAATATGTCAAGAAAACCCCTTTCACCATGCTTTTGCGGGGACAGAATCTGGTCGGCTACCGTCATTATGCTGATGATGTGGTGCGCGCTTTTGTGGACAAATCCTGCGAAATCGGGATTGACATTTTCCGCTGTTTTGACGCTTTGAACGATTTCCGCAACATCGAAACCTGTGTGGAAAGAATTAAAGCCAATGGCAAGCACTTTGAAGGGACCGTTTGTTATTCTCTCACGGAAAGCCACCTGGGCGGTGAAATTTATACGCTCGATTTTTACGTTGCCAAAGCAAAAGAACTGGAGAAAATGGGTGCCGATACCATCTGCATTAAAGACATGGCCGGACTGCTTTCTCCTTATGACGCCTTTGATCTGTTCACTGCTTTAAAAAAGGCAGTCAAAGTGCCACTACATTTGCACACGCACTATACCAGCGGTATGGGCAGCATGTCCTACCTGAAGGCCATCGAGGCCGGCGTGGATATCATTGATACATGCCTTGCGCCCTATGCGCTAAGGACTTCGATGCCTGCCTGTGAACCGATTGTTGCAGCGGTGCAGGGCACAAACAGGGATTCAGGAATTGATTTGTACAAACTGCTGGAGCTGAGCGAACATCTTGAACAGATTGCGCCCAAGTACAAGCACCTTTTGGCGGATCAGAGACTCTCCATTATTGACAACGAGGTTTTAGCGCACCAGATTCCGGGCGGAATGATCTCCAATTTGACCAGTCAGCTTAAAGAAATGAAAGCTTTGGATCGGCTTGGCGAGATTTATAAAGAAGTTGTGCAGACGCGCAAAGATATGGGCTATCCACCACTGGTGACGCCGGCATCACAAATTATCGGATCACAGGCCGTATTGAATGTTCTTTTTGGCCGCTATGTCCGAATATCCAACCAACTTAAGGATCTTGTTTTGGGATTGTACGGTAAAACCCCCGGACCTATTGACAAGGAACTGGCCCAGAAAATACTCAAAAATTACAAACGCGGGCAAACGCCGATCACAGGCAGGCCGGCTGATGACCTTCCGCCGGAAATGGAAGACGCGAAAAAGACGATCGGTCATCTTGCGCGAACTGACGAAGATCTGTTGGGATGGATATTATTTCCCCAAACGATGGAAAAATATCTGCAAAAGAAATATGGCGTCGATACCGCCGTTAGCGATGCCTCATAATCCAGTTCCCACAAAAGGGGTGGTAATCGCATTAGGATTGGATTTAATCATGAAAGTTGATACTGAAAACATTACTTCAGTAATTGTGGCAGGAAGGTTGCGATTTTTGGGAAGATCACCAGCAGAACCGCTAGAACAAACATCGCGTAAAGCATGTGGAGCGAACCTTTGAAGATAATGTGCAAGGGTACGTCACGAGCAACGCCGGCCACAACATAGGCATTGATGCCAACCGGCGGTGTGATCACGCCCATTTCTGCAACAATCACGATCATCACACCGAACCAGATCGGGTCGAAACCCATGGTGAGAACAACCGGGTAAATAATAGGAATGGTGAGCATGATCATAGCCAGCGAATCCATTAGGCAGCCGAGAAATAAATAAATCAATATAATGAAGCCCATAATGATCATCGGATGAAATTGCAACTCGGACACAAAAGTTCCGATGTCCGCGGGAATGCGGGTGACAGCTAGAAAATGACCAAAGACCGTGGCACCTGCCACCACCACAAATATCATGCATGAAATGCGTGTGGTGTCATAAAGCGCGTTTTTAAATCCTTCCCAGGTTAAGTTGCGTCCAATCAGCGCGATAATAATGGTGCCAAAAGCTCCCACGCCTGCTGCTTCCGTTGGTGTGAAGAATCCGGCAAACAAACCTCCCATGACCAGAACAAACAAGAGCAGGGTTTCGATGAGGCCGGATAAGGATTTAAATTTCTCTATCCAAGTGCTTTTCGGGCCGCGTGGTCCGACTTCAGGGCGAAAATAAGTCCAAAGTAAAATAGATAAAATGAAAAAACAGGAAAGTAATATTCCCGGGATCACACCGGCCATAAAAAGTTCGCCGATGGATTGTTCCGTCATGATTCCATAAATAATAAAAATGGTGCTGGGCGGTATGAGGATGCCCAGACTGCCTCCGGCTGCTACGACACCTGTGGCCAAGGCCGGATCATATTTATATTTTTTCATTTCCGGCAGCGCCACGGAAGCCATAGTGGCGGCAGTCGCACTGGTAGAGCCGCAGACGGCGGAAAAGCCGGCACAAGCACCGATAGTGGCGATTGCCAGGCCGCCGGGAAGATGACCAAAAAATTTATGTGCCGCGTTGAAGAGGCGGCCGCTGATGCCCGAATGAAAAGCAACCTGTCCCATTAGGACAAACAGGGGAATCACGGTCAGGCTATAGGAGCTGAATGTGGAGTAAAGATCGCGGACCAAAAGATTTGACGCTGCACTCCAGGAGACAACATAGCCAAACCCGAGGTAGCCGACAATAGCCATGACAAAGCCCACTGGCATCCGCAAAAACATCAGGATAATCAATACGGCAAAGCCGATCATGCCTGTCATGGAGGGACTCATACGTCAATTGTCCTTTGCAGGGATTTTATAAAATCGGCGATGAGCAGCAGGCACAATAAGGCACAGCCAATGGCGATGCCGAAAATGAAAGGATAAGCCGGCATTTGAAGCGTTGCCGAAACTTCTCCGCTTTTTCGAAAGTCCAGCGCGTAAAGAATAGCCTGATAGGCAATCACACCAAAGAGTAATGCACCAATGAGATTGCAGAATGCTTCAATAGCCAGTTGCGTGCGCGACGGTAGTTTTTCCACCAGAATCTCAACGGCAATGTGTCCTTTTTCCATGGAGGTAAAAGCCAGGGCAAAGGATACAACAACGGTTCCCAGAAATCCCACCAGCTCGTATGTGCCGGGTATGGGTTTGCCAAACAGACGCAAAACAACGTCGGCCGTGGATAGCAACATCATGGCGATAACAGCGGCACAGGCAAGGATATTGAAAGCCTTGCCTGCGCGTGTGAGGGATTTTGCCGGACTGAACATGGAACAGCCAATAACTATTTCTTTGCTTTGGAGTGTTTCTTGATTAATGCCTTAACCTCTGCGACGGCCTTTTTGCCGGGCAGTCCCTTGCTTTCCGTACTCTTGATGTAAGTTTCAGCAACCGGTTTAACGGCCGCTTCCCATTTAGCTTCTTCTGCATCGGACAATTTGATTACTTTATTGCCGAGTTCCGCGGAGTATTTATATCCTTCCGCATCCGCGTCATCCCAGGCTTTGCCGGCAACGGCAATCCATTCACCACTTACGTCATCAAAAACTTTTTGCACATCTTTGGGCAGCGAATTCCATTTTTTCTTGTTCATAACGACAAACATAGCGGTAGTATAGCCGATATTGGTGCAATCGGTTGTGTATTTGATAACCTGCGCCTGTTTCCAGCCTTTCAGGGTTTCCATCGGGGCCAGCGTACCCTGCACGACACCTTTTTGCAATGCTTCATACGTTCCGCCCTGCGGCATAGCAACAGAAACGCCACCCAGATTCTCGACGATTTTTGCACTGAGACCTGTTGACCTGATTTTCATGCCTTTGAGATCCGCCATGCTGTTGACCGGTTTCTGTGTGTGCAGAAGGCCGGGGCCGTGAGCGTGCAGATAGAGGACCTTGACATCGGAAAGTTCTTTGGGATTCATTTTTTTAACGAAGTCGTTGGCGACAAGGGTCGCAACCATGCCGCTGGGATAACCCATAGGCAGATCCAAGGCTTCAAGAAGCGGTAAGCGACCGCGGGTGTATGCGAAACAAGACATGCCGATGTCGGAAATTCCTTGAACAACACCGTCAAAGCACTGATCGGCCGGGGTCAATGATCCGCCAGCGAAGATATTGATTTTAACTTTACCACCGGTGCGTTTCTCAATTTCCTTAGCCCAGTTTTCACCGGCTTTGGCCTGTGCGTGCGTGGCCGGGAAAAAGATGCTGTATGTCAGGGTGGTTTGTGCCAACACGGTGGAACTGAACAAAAACATAATAAACAATGACGCGAATGATGTTGCTGTGACAAAAAAAATCCCTTTTTTCATTTGATCCATTCCCTCCCCATTTTTTATGTTTTGAAAAATACAAACAATACTGTCGCCAGTGATTATTTTTTTACAAAATTTTACGGTTGATTTTGGATAAGCCCGCTTACCTGGTCGAACATTGGCAAGCAGGCATCAATACATATAGATACTATAAGGCGAGAATGTATTTATGGAAACATTTTGCATGTCGGCATCCATAACGTTTTAATGTTCGTTGCTAATATGTGATTTGACCGGCTGTGTCAAGATGTATTTGTAATTTATGATTCTAATCTCGAGTTTCAGCTCTTACGATCCTTCAGCTTATCTAATTCTTCACGATAGCGATCAGCTTCCGCTTTAGCCGATTCTATTTCTTCCCGAGCTTTCTCCAGTTCTTCATCCTGCCGCTGTCTTTCTTCTCGGATTTTATCCTGAATTTCATCAAAGCCGACATAGATCGCTAAGGCACCCCCCAGCAGCAGGAAAATCGGTAGCGCACCTCGGATGATCGTTAAAAAATCAGCCCACCAGAAAATCAAACTGATCAGTCCAATAACAGCTGCAATGGCGCCTCCCGTTAGTAAAGACATGATCCAACCTCCGGATAATAGATTCAAATAACTCTGATCAACTTACGGTGGCGTTTTTTATCATGAATGGTATCGATAGGCAAGATGGAAATAGATGATTATTAAGATAAAATATTGCTTGATTTAATGAAATTCATCATTTAAATAAGACAATTTCAAGAAGTTATATAAAAACCACTGTGATGAAGGATTCTATGATTGAACCGAACTTTAATAAATCTGACGGGCTGGTTCCGGCCATTGTTCAAGATGCTGAAACGAAAGACGTATTAATGCTAGCATATATGAATAGGGCCTCGTGGGAGGCTACTGTGCAAACCGGCAAGGCGACTTTCTGGAGCCGGTCCCGGAAAAAACTGTGGCTGAAGGGTGAAAGTTCCGGCCATGTTCAGATTATAAAAAATATTTACATAGATTGTGACGATGATACGATTTTATTGCAAGTGGAACAACTGGGCGGAGCGGCCTGCCACACGGGACATCGATCCTGTTTTTATCGAAAGCTGGAAGGCAGTGATTTTGTCATTATGGGTGAAAAGATCTTTGATCCAAAGGATGTATATAAATGAATGTTTTAAAATTAGGCATTCCCAAGGGAAGTCTGGAAAATAATACGGTTGACTTGTTTAAGAAAGCCGGCTGGCGGATTACGTACGATAGCCGCAGTTATTTTCCCGATATCGATGATCCGGAAATCTCGTGCACGCTGGTACGGGCACAGGAAATGTCCCGTTATATTGAAGATGGCCATCTGGATCTGGGGCTGACCGGCATCGATTGGATTATGGAAAATAATTCCGATGTTGTGGCGGTGCAGGACTTGGTCTATTCCAAGGTTTCCACTCGTCAGGCGCGTTGGGTACTGGTGGTGCGGGATGATTCGCCAATTCGCTCGATTGAAGATATGGAAGGCAAACACATCTCGACTGAGTTGGTAAATTTTACCAAACGATATTTTGCCGAAAAAAATATCAAGGTCAGTGTCGAGTTTTCTTGGGGTGCGACGGAGGCGAAAGTCGTTGATAACCTGGTTGATGCGGTTGTGGAAGTGACGGAAACAGGATCGACCATCCGGGCCAACAAACTAAGGATTGTCCATGAGTTGATGAGAACAAATACACAGTTGATTGCCAACCGGGCAGCCTGGAATGATGCGTGGAAGCATAAGAAAATAGAGCAGATTCGGACGCTCTTGAACGGGTCACTTCTGGCGATGGGCAAAGTCGGTTTGAAGCTCAATGTGTCAAAAGAAAATCTTAATCGTGTAATGAAACTTCTGCCGTCGCTCAAAGCCCCAACCATTTCCAGTCTCTATGCCGAAGAATGGTTTGCCATTGAGTCGGTGATTGATACAGGCGTTGTGCGGGATCTGATTCCGCGACTGCTGGATGCGGGAGCCGAAGGCATTATTGAATATCCCTTGAATAAAGTCATATAATCCGGAGGACAGATATGGCCAGAAAAGCTAAGATTATCCGCAAAACGACGGAAACGGATATTGCGCTGGACATTGATTTGGATAAATCCACCGGGAGTAAGATCAATACAACCATTCCTTTTCTGAATCACATGCTGGAACTCTTTGTTCGTCATGGTCAGTTCAAACTTGTGATTAAAAGCACGGGCGATACGGAAATCGACGATCATCATCTGGTTGAAGATCTGGGCATTTGTCTGGGGCAGGCGGTCGGGCAGGCACTGGGTAAAAAGACCGGCATCAATCGCTACGGCTCGGCATCTGTACCAATGGACGAGTGCCTGTGCCGTGTGGATATGGATATTTCCGGCCGCCCCTATCTGATTTACAAGGTCCGGTATGAACGCCGGAAAATCGGCGGATTTGATCCGGCACTGGTTAAGGAGTTCTTTAAGGCTTTTACCGATCACAGCGGCATCACGTTGCATATTAATCTCGCGTATGGCAGCAATAGCCATCATATTATCGAAGCAGTCTTTAAGGCCTTTGCCCGAGCGCTGAGACAGGCTGTGAGTATCAACCCGGAAATTTCGGGTGTTCTGTCCACGAAAGGAACACTTTGATAGAAAGGCCAGGTTTGTTTATTGCGAAATATCTCCATGATAAGAAAAATTGGTTGCGTGATATTGCTTTGGGCGTTTGTTGTTTTGATGCCCTGTGCCCTTTTGGCACAGGAAAGCACGAAGTCTGTCCATAAAACTGTAAAGCGTCTGGCGGTGATTCCTTTTCAAGCGGTAGTATCCCCAGACGGATCGTCAACTGTCCGATGTCCCATTTGCAGCAGTGTCAATTCCAGTGGAAGTATCGTCAAGGGCGCAGAAAGGATTCTTGAGGAAATATTTACCGATAAATTGAGAAATCTGAAAGATGTAGAAATCATTCCCTCGGAGAGAGTAGCAGGTGTCTATCAAAGGATTTCTGCGGATTTTCTGAAGAAGCCCTTAATGCAGATTATATTAGAAACCGGAAGTGAATTGCGCGCGGATGTGCTTGCGGTTGGTTATGTTTATCGTTATCGTGAAAGAGTCGGTTATGACTATTCTACGGAGCGTCCGGCGTCTGTAACATTTGAGATTCACCTTATTTCCGCCAAGGATGGCAGCACTCTGTGGCGTGGCATTTTTGATAAAACCCAAAAATCGTTAATGGAAGACGTTTTCCAGGTGTCTTCTTTTTTTAAAGGAGGCGCCAAGTGGTTAACCGCGCGCGAATTAACGAAGTTAGGCATTGACGAGGTTTTTTCGACGTTTTCAGGTTTTGAGCCATAATGGATATATGGACTTGAAAAACGGTTTCTGCTTTGCGGATTATCTTGAACCGATATGCCGACTGCATTCCAAGAAGGAGTTTTAGGTTGTTCATCATCCCCGCAGTTGATATAAAAAATGGACAATGTGTGCGTCTGGCGCAGGGTGATTTTGATCGCGTGACGGTCTATGCT
Organism: uncultured Smithella sp.; assembly: GCA_964581635.1. Lineage (GTDB taxonomy): Bacteria > Desulfobacterota > Syntrophia > Syntrophales > Smithellaceae > UBA8904. The sequence continues at coordinate 784 of CAZOPH010000053.1, read as the reverse complement.
GAGAATCCCACGGACATGGCGCAACTCTGGGCACAAAAAGGCGCAAAACGGATTCATGTTGTTGATTTGGACGGCTCGGTCGCCGGATTGCCGAAGAACGCGCCCGTTATTCTCAATATAGCTAAATCGATTTCCGTGCCGATTGAGGTTGGCGGCGGTATTCGCAACATGGAGACTATCAGCTACTATCTGGAAAACGGCATTTCGAGCGTTATCCTGGGGACGGCAGCCATCCAGGATGAAGAATTTGTGAAAACGGCCGCAGAAATTTATCCCGGAAAAATCATTTTGGGCATTGATGCGCTGGGTGGTCAGGTGGCGGTTCGCGGCTGGACGCAAAAGACCAGTCAAAACGCCGTTGAGCTGGCGCGGCGCTATGAGAATTGCGGGATTCAGGCCATCGTCTATACGGATATTCAACGTGATGGTATGGAAACAGGCGTTAATGTAGAGGCGACCAGCGCGCTGGCTACGGCGGTAGCGATTCCGGTTATTGCTTCCGGAGGAGTAGCGACGCTGGCGGATATTGATGCGTTGCTTTCCATTAAGGATTGTAAATTCTATGGCGTGATAGTTGGTCGTGCACTTTATACCGGCGCAATTGCGTTGGAAGACGCGATTGCGAAAACGCAATAGATCTCATTGAATCCGGAGGAACTGAATATATGACAGATTGTATATTTTGTAAAATTGTCAAAGGGGAGATTCCCTCCTCGAAAGTTTATGAAGACGATGCCATTTTAGCATTTGACGATATCCATCCGATGGCGCCTGTGCATGTTAT
>CAZOPH010000052.1:0-12868 GCA_964581635.1 uncultured Smithella sp. | reverse complement strand
GTTCAAGCAGATTTTCCGGCAACCCATGGCTCTCACTGCCTAAAAGCAGGGCGGCTTTTTTAGGCAGCGGGCGTGGTGGAACTCCGTTGCGCACATCACTGCCCACTAGATAATGAGTCTTATTGATCTGCGGTAAGACCGCGATCAAATCAACGCCGGAAACGATCGTTAAATGAAAAAGGCTGCCCATAGAGGCGCGTACGGCTTTGGGGTTGGTGTAATCGGCGGAGTTGACGCTTAAAATTATATGAGTAAAATCAAACCACAGCGCACTGCGCATCAAGGCACCCAAGTTACCAGGATTATTAATTTCATGCAGGATGATCATATTCCCGGCACTGGACTTGATCAGTGCAGAAAGAGAGGGCTGCTCTTTTAGCTTTACAATCGCGATAATCCCTTCCGGTTCTTTGTCCTGGCTTAGCTTTTTCCATTCTGAGTTCGTCAGTTGATAGACCGAACTTTGATCTTTCAAAGACGCAATTAGTTTTTCCCAGTATGAAATTTTTTCGGGCAACACGAGAACCGCTTCTATCTGCCAATCGCTTTTGAACAGCTCTTCGACAACTTTTACCCCTTCGGCTAAAAAAAAACCGTATTCACGGCGGTATTTAGCGTCGGCAAATCTTGTCCATTTTTTCAGCTGAATTTGTGAAGGCGTCAAAAATCTGTTTTGCATGGCGTCAATCCTTCATGGTGATGTTCGGAATGTCCTCATACTTTGTATCCGGCCAGATGATGGATGCGACAACGGATATGATGAGAATGGACGATATTACCGTCAGAGAGATTCCAACCGGTATATGGTAAACATCCGCAATGAGCATCTTTACGCCGACAAAACTCAGGATGGCTGAAAGGCCATAATGCAGGAGGTGAAAGAGTTTCATCAGACCGGAAATGGCAAAGAAAAGCGAACGCAGTCCCAGGATGGCAAAGACATTGGAGGTGTAAACAATAAAGGGGTCTCTGGAAATCGCCAGAACTGCCGGGATGGAATCAACCGCAAACAGAATATCGGTGGTTTCCAGCGCCAGAAGCACGGCCAGCATGGGCGTGGCGAAACGTTTGCCGTTTTTGATGATGAAAAATTTGGCTTCCTGAAATTCCTTGGTTACCGGAATGAAATAACGAAGCATTTTTATCGCAACGTTTTTCTCCGGATGGACTTCTGTTTCTTTGTTGAGCGCCATTTTGATGCCGGTGAAAATCAGAAAAGCGCCGAAAAGATACATGATCCAGTGGAATTTGTTGATGAGCGCGACGCCGGCAAAAATAAATGCTGCGCGTGTAATCAGCGCCAGCAGGATGCCCCAGAAGAGCGCCTTGTGTTCATAAGCGGGCGGCACGTTGAAAAACCTGAAAATCAGCAGGAAAACGAAAAGATTGTCGATGCTCAGAGAGTATTCAATGATATAGGCGGTGAAAAACTCCAGCGCTTTGGAGTGACCGTAAAAATAATAGACGCCTGTGCCGAACAGGCAGGCCAGTGCTATCCAGAAGGACGTCCACAGAAGAGCTTCCTTCATTTTGATAACGTGAACCTTGCGGTTGAATACGCCCAGATCCAGAGCCAGCATCGCCAGGATAAAAACACCGAAAATTGTCCACCAGAGGGTCATTGACAAATCCGTTTCCTTTCAGATCGTCCGGCGTAGCGCCTGGGCGGCATTATGAATGATATCCCACGCCGCGCTGAACGGTGGCGCGTAAGCCAGATCCAGATAACCGACTTCGTCAATCGTCATTCCGGCCCAAAGCGCGACGGAAAGCGCGTTGATTCGTCCCACCACACCGGCAACGCCGACGGCCTGGGCGCCCAAAAGCCTTCCCGATGATTTATCGGCGGTCAGTTTCAGTCCTATTTTCTTCATGCCCATCGACGGCGCCATGGCGCTGCCCCAGGTTATATTGCTTGTTGGCGTATAGCCCACGGCAAGGGCTTCTTTTTCTGAAAGTCCTGTGGCCGCGCATTCCAGATTGAACAGCCGGAAAGACTGCGCACCGACAATGCCGTCAAACGTCAGCGGCTTCCCGCCGATGTTGCTTCCGGCGACACGTCCCTGTTTGTTGGCAATATCGCCCAGAGGAATATTGACCCAGCGGCGGCTGACGCGATTCCACGATTCGCAGCAGTCGCCGACGGCGTAAATGTTTTCGACCGATGTCTGCTGGGCAAAATTAACGGTAATCGCGCCGGTTTTGCCGATGGTGAGACCGGTTGCATTCGCCAGGGTGGCATTGGGCCGGACGCCGACGGCCAGTAGCACCATATCTCCCTGCCACTCGCCCGCGTCCGTGATCACCTTCAAAGAATCGCTGGATGATTTTTCAATGGCTTTTGCCTGGGCGTTGCCGATGAATTCCACGCCGTGAGACTGAAGTTCTTCGGACATCACCGACGACAGTTCCCTGTCCCAGCGGTTGGCCGGCAGCGGATCTTTGTGAATAATGGTTGTGGAAATTCCTGCCGCGTGCAGCGCCTCGCTCATTTCCAGACCGATAAACCCGCCGCCGATAATGACCACGCGCTTGGCTTTTCTCTCGCGCAGCCAGGTCTTAATGTGAATGGCATCTTCCAGATTCTTCAGGGAATAGACACCGCGCAGTTCCCGGCCGGGAATGTCCGGAACAAAAGGGGTTGTACCGGTTCCAATGACCAGATAATCATACGGCAGCATAAGGTTGTCCCTTGTTTCGACAACATTTGCGTTGCAATTAATATTGACGGCTTCCGTGTCAAGTTGCACCTCCACACCCCGTTTACGGAATTCTTCCGGCGTGCGCGCTACCAGCCTGTTTTCATCCTTGATGATGTCGCCGATATAGTAAGGTGTGGGGCAGGACGCGTAGGCGACGAATTTTCCCGATTGCAGAATTGTAACATTCAGTTCGGGATCATTTCGTTTGGCTTCAGCCGCTGCGGAAGCTCCGCCGGCTCCGCCGCCGATGACTACTAAATTTCTACTCATCATAACCTCCGCATCATTTCTGACGGGATAAGGCTTGCTTGCGCCAAAAGATGATGGCAATGCCTGCCAGCATCATGAGTACGCACAGGACTTGCCCCATCGTGTTGAATCCGAGAACAAAACCCAGGTGCGCGTCCGGTTCCCGGAAAAACTCGATGAAAAAACGCACCAGACCGTAGCCGAAAAGATAAAGACCGATCATGAAGCCGTCGAAGGGATTGCGCTTGCGCATCAACCAGAGAATGCAAAACAAAAACAGGCCCTCGAACAGGGCTTCATACAGCTGTGAGGGGTGCCGCAGACTCTGCGTCGCATCCAACGGGAAATACATTCCCCACGGTACCGTGGTCACGCGACCCCAGAGTTCGCCGTTGATAAAGTTTCCGAACCTGCCGAACATGTAACCCAGCGGCGCTGCCGCGCATATCCAGTCACCGAATTGCAACCCGTTGATGTTGTGTTTATGGCAAAAGTAAAGCGTGACAAGAACCACGCCGATGAGCCCACCATGATAAGACATACCGCTAAGCCCCACAAATCGAAAGCCGTTGGAGAAATCAAACGGCAGGATAATTTCCAGAAGATGGGAGCTGTAATAACTGAAATTGTAGAACAGAGCGTAACCGAACCGGGCGCCGACAATCAGCCCGATCATGGCCCAGACCAGATAATCCTGCAAGGTCTCCTTTGTTAAGGTGATTTCTTTGTGTTTAATCCGGTGGGCAAAAAGCAGATAAACGACGGCAAAAGCAACCAGATACATGAGGCTGTAGTAACGCAACTGAAAAGATCCGATGCTGAAAAGCGTGGGACTGATCTGCGAGGGTAACTGCTGCCAGACGCTGAGAAAAGATTCCATAAGTTATTTATTTCCGTTCTCCGTATTTTAAAAATATCTAATTAAATTGTATGGCTGATGAGCACATTGAACAGTCGCGACCATCGACGTGTGACTGTTAGGTTACACAGACGCCAAGACCGTTTCCCAAGGTTTAGTACGTTTGTCCCTTTATCTCATCGATATACAGCTCTGCGCTATGGACGGCATTTGCGCCGTCTCCTGCAGCGGTGACGACCTGGCGGAAGAGTTTGGCGCGGCAATCACCCGCGGCAAAAATGCCGTCCGCATTGGTTCGCAAATGTTCATCGGTGACCAAAAAACCTGTTTTATCCATTTCTACAATACCTTTGAACATTTCCGTATAAGGTAGGCGGCCGACAAAAATGAACACGCCGTCGGCGGCTATTTCGCTGATCCCACCGGTGTTGACATTTTTAACTTTGACACCTGTGACAAACTCAGTACCGGCAATCTCCGCCACCGTCGCATTCCAGATAAATTCAATCTTTTTTTCGGCAAAGGCCCTTTTTTGCAGCATACCCGCCGCACGTAGTCGGTCACGGCGATGAATTACGATGACTCTTTTGGCAAAATGGGTCAGGAAAAGTGCTTCCTGAATGGCCGTGTCTCCACCACCCACCACAATGACATCGCGGTTGCGGTAAAAAGGCCCGTCGCAGGTAGCACAATATGATACGCCCCTCCCGGCAAATTTCGATTCTCCCGGCACACCCAGATTGCGCCACATCGCGCCCGTCGCCGCAATAATACAGAGGGTTTTATAGATTTTGTCTCCAGCGGTAACCTCCCAGATCGCCTTGGCGGAAGAACTCTTTTTAACGGCTGTTACATCCCGGGAAAGACTTTCCAGACCGAATTTCAGCGCCTGCTTTTTAAAAAGCTGCATCAGCTCAAAACCGCCGATACCATCAGGAATGCCCGGATAATTTTCGATTATATCCGTTATGGTGATCTGGCTCACCGTACCCGCACCTTCAATGAGCAGCGTTTTAAGAGCGGCGCGTGCGGCATAGATACCAGCCGTGTAACCTGCCGGCCCGCCACCGATAATAACGATATCGTAATCATAGTTCAGCAAGTTTGCTTGCATCGTAGAAAATCTCCCATTGTTTTGTCACTGACTTTAATCAGGAAGAGGGTCTTTTGTAAAGACTAAATTGATAAGATTTTAGACAACGCTGGAGAAGCTACTTTCTTTGTCGGCGGCTTCTCCAGGGTAGCTGATTTCCCCAGCGGGACGGGGTCACACCTATCGCTTGCGTGGATCAATGATTGATTCTCTCTTTATGTTTGCCCACTTTTTTCCCCTGATTCCGGTTGATTCTTTTTTTATACTCATTGATAAATTCTCTGGACGACAGATATTTGTCGGCAAAAGAAACAATATAGGCTTCTTTATATTTCGGCGGCACAATGGTCAGCGGCCACATATGTTTTTTTATAATATCCTCTTCTATATCATTGATTGAAAAATGCCTTTTGGCGTTGGCCACGGCTATCGCCGGATGCGCAAGCCCGTGGAATTTTTCCCGGGGCAGATCGGGCACGTCATGATTGCGCCAATCATACAGAAAGAAATCATGCAACAGCGCACCACGAGCCGCGGAGCGGAAATCCAATTTCAAATATTTGCATATTCGATACGAAAAATAGGCCACGTCATGAACATGGGCGTAGATGGAAGAATTATGATGAAAATAATCTTTCAGTTTTAAAAACTCTTCATGTTGGAGAATATCCTGCACGGTTTCATAATATTCTTTTTCAAACGGTGTCCTGCCTGCCAGTTCCAGAATGATTTTATTCTGGATGGGCTTTAAAAAAGAATTAAGCTGGGTTCTGATTGTCTTGTTGATGTTTTGATTAATGTACTTATTCAAGTCAGGAAAAGCGTCGCGTAAACGTTGAAATGATTTTAAATTATTTTCAATTTCGGCACTGCTTAGGTTGAAATATTCTTCATAAAGGTAAGCGATACCCTGCCGGAAGGCAGCCAGGGACATTACGGAAAAAGTATAATCGATCCAGAAATAGATCATAAAGATGATGGCTGCCGTTTTGGTCAAGACGTCATTCAGCATCACCAGCCGTCGAAATACTTCCGGATGAATAAAGGTTACGAAGATCATTGCCAGCACTGTCCAGAATATTGAAAAAGGCAGGCAAATGTGGCCATGAAGATTGAACCGGTTTTCCGAGTAATCCCAGAGTGTCAGTTTAAATATCTTTTCGGATAAGAAACCGACCATGTATTCCATGAACGTGATGGCCAGACCGAAAAGAACAAACCGCGGCACAAGATGCCAGCCTTGAAGAATGTGCTGCATGACAATGATCATGAAAGCGCCCAGACCGTAAATGGGAATGAAGGGACCAAACAGGAATCCTGCATTGACAAACTTCCGCTGTGTGAGAGACCGGTAAATGACTTCCAGCAGCCATCCCAGAAAGCAATAAATGGCGAAAAGTAGAATATAATAAAAAAAGCTTAGGGTTTCATCCAATATGATGTTTTGCACCATGATCCTGTAGCGTTAAAAATGATTCAGAAAAACGCCATCCTCCAAAGGACAGGATTTCTCGGAATACGTTTTTTTCAGATAGCATCTTGTCGGGCCTGTTTCAAATATCAAGTGGCATCCAGAGAAACAGACTACCAATATCTTAGGTGGAAATTTGCTGCGATTTTACACGATCGAATGATTTTTGTGAAGTTTTTTGCCCTGACCTGAAAAACTTTGTAACTCGCAAATAGGCTTTTTTTGAGCCAATATATTTGATTTATTGACATAAAAATAATCCCCTGCTACATTTCGTCATCAAATGGTAAACGTCATGGAAAAAATAAAAATCGGGATCAGTTCGTGTCTTTTGGGTAATGCTGTGCGATATGATGGTGGGCACAAGCTTGACCGTTTTCTTCGCGACACATTGGGTCATTATGTGGACTATGTGCCGGTCTGCCCCGAAACCGAATGCGGTATGGGCATTCCTAGAGAGTCAATGCGACTGGAAGGAAATACGGATGCACCGCGTCTGGTAACCCACCGCACCCGGCAGGATAAAACAGAAATGATGCTACGCTGGGCAAAAAAGCGTGTAGCGGAGCTTGAGACTGAAAATCTTTGCGGTTTTATTTTCAAAAGCGATTCGCCGTCCAGCGGGATGGAAAGGGTTAAGATCTATGACAACAAAGGCATGCCCTCCAAAACAGGCGTAGGGATATTCGCGCGGATTTTTATGGAATATTTCCCCTTGTTGCCGGTTGAAGAAGAAGGCCGGCTCCACGACCCAGGCCTGCGCGAAAATTTCGTCGAAAGAATCTTCACCCTCAAACGGTGGCGGGAAATCCGAAATATGAAATCCAGCCGGGGCGCTCTGGTGGACTTTCACACTCGCCACAAACTATTGCTCTTATCACATAGCACCAAGCTCTATCAGGCGATGGGGAAACTGGTCGCCGGGCAAAAAAGCCACAATGTGCAGGACCTCTTTTTACAATATGAACTGCTGATGATGGAAGCGTTAAAGCTGAAAACTACGCCGAAAAAAAATGTCAACGTGCTCCAGCATATGATGGGATACTTCAAGGAAGAGTTGTCCGCTGACGAAAAAAATGAGCTCCTCGAAATTCTCGATGACTATCAGAAGGGCTTTCTTCCCTTGATCGTTCCCCTGACCCTAATCGGCCATTATGTGCGCAAATATGATCAGGCTTATCTTCGAAAGCAAATCTATCTCCATCCACATCCACTGGAGTTGCAACTGCACAATCATGTGTAAGAAAAGGCAAAAGGTTCACGGTTCAAATAAAAAGGGAATGGTTACAACCATTCCCTTTTTAAATCCTCACTCCCGTCTCTTTGCTTATGCTCCTATTCCTGCGGAACGCTTGAGTGCTTCGATGCGGTCTTCCAGCGGGGGATGGGTCATGAACAAGAGCTTCAAACCATTTGTCGAAGGCTTGCCGGCGATGCCGAAAGCTTTCATCTGACCCGGCAGCGGCTCGATAGCGCCGCGTTGCAGGCTTTCCAGCGCGGCAATCATATTGCCTACGCCCGCCAGTTTCGCACCGCCCGCATCCGCCAGGTATTCCCGCTTCCGACTGAACCACATCACGATAACGCTCGCCAGAATACCGAAAACAATCTGAGCGACAATGTTGGTCATGAAAAAGCCTATCCCGTGGCCTTCTTCGTTTTTCAGGATTACGCGATCCACAAAATACCCAACAATGCGGGACAGAAAAATAACGAACGTGTTGACGACACCCTGAATTAAACTGAGTGTGATCATATCGCCGTTGGCGACATGACTGATTTCGTGACCCAGAACCGCCTCGACCTCATCGCGCTTCATCGTCCGTAAAAGACCGGTGCTGACCGCTACCAGGGCTTTGTTTTTATTCATCCCGGTGGCAAAAGCATTGGGTGAATCCGATTCGAATACGGCAACTTCCGGCATCCCGATGCCCGCTTGAGTAGCATGTTTTTGCACGGCGTTAGTAAGCCAGATTTCCGCATCAGAGCGTGGATGCATAATCACCTGGGCTCCAGTGCTCCGCTTGGCCATCCACTTGGACATGGCGAGTGATATGAACGAACCACCGAAACCGATCACGGCGGCAAAGATCAGCAGGCTCATGTAGTTGATTCCGTTAGCAGAGAGGATTTGGTCAACACCTAAAAATTTGACAACAATACTTAAAACCAAAATCACGGCGATATTGGTCACCAGAAACAGAAATACTCTCTTCATATTTTTATGTCCTCCACCTGTTCAAATCATTATGGCACGGTTTGAAAAACCAAATTTTTTTCAATATGTATTATCTTAGTGTCACGTGATAAATTGTCAAGCTGTTATTCTGCAGCTGACTATTTAGTATAAATTTGCAGAGAGAGTATGATTATCCCGCATATGCCCATCAAAACGCCTATCCAGCCGGCCAATCTGATTTTTTCCTTATAAACGAGTGAAATGAACATGCCCAGCATAATCGGAGCGCTGAGCGTAATGGGAAACACAGCCGCAGCGGGCATCCGTTTCAGCGCTTCAAGGGTGCAATATACGCCGACATAGCTTGCAAAAGCCGCAAGGATTCCATACCACAAAGCCCTTACTTTCACGTGCTGCCGCCTGGCCAGAAAAAAAATCAGCAGCAGAATAAAACCGACGGCGTAAGACATAAAAAGGTATGCAAATGAATTGAGCTTGTGATGACTTATTAAGAGCTGTCCGATTCTTGGAAGACCGCTTAACGCAAAAGCACCTATGATCATGAAAAACCATAGCATGTTATTATTGTTCCTGCCTCCGGTAAAGACATCGTTTGACCAGGAAACCAACACGATTGACGTTAATATGAATAATATTCCGGCAATGGTTATGATATTCAACGTTGCCTTAAAAAATATAACACTGAAAATAACCGGGATGAGAAATGATGATCTGTAAATGGCGTTGGAGTAACCGAAATGACCAATCCGTACCGATTTGTTAAAAACAAAAACGGCCGTTGCTCCACCGATTCCGGCCAATGCGGCAATGGAGCATAATTCAAAGGTATAACTGGCGATCTCCACATGATTAAATTCCGAGAAAAGATACCCCAAAACACCGGCAGCCGCGAACATCACAAAGGTAAAATCAAATGATGATATGCCGTTTTTCGCCGAGAGTTTTGCAAGATATGCGAAGGATGTGATCCCGAGCACAACGAGTAAGATATAAATAAAACTCATATTTTCAAATGCTTACCGAAGATTGACCCTGTCATTAATTCTTTCCCCAGCTCTGAGACACAACTTCGCACGCGACCACTCCGTCAATTATTTATCGATGCCATATCAAAAGACGATTAGCATGGCAACGAAAGAAAGTTCCCCCACAAGTTACTTCTGTCTGTTTCTTTTTGTTAAAAATTGTGATAGGGTAGAGTCACTCTTCGGAACATCGCCAAAAACAATGTTCTGTTTTTCATCAAAATTGTTTTGACCGTTACAAGCGGTTCGTTTTTATCCAAACAAATCAAACAAACTTCAATCAAATCTAAAGGGAGGATATACCATCATGGCAGAGCGTACGATACACATCACAAAATTCGATATGGACAGGCTGACCGAATTGATCGACGGGCTTCGTTTATCTCCCAAAGCCAATCAGGTTAATCTCGATCTCCTGGAAAGAGAGTTGTATCGTGGCGTGCTGGTTGATCCGCAAGATATTCCCCGAGATGTCATTACCATGAATTCCAAAGTAAGTGTTTCGGATATCACTTCCGGTGAAAAGATGACCTATACGTTGGTATTCCCTTCTGCGGCCAATATTAATGACAATAAACTGTCCATTTTAGCACCGCTGGGCATGGCGCTTCTAGGATATCGCATGGGCGATATCATTGAATGGTCTGTCCCTTCCGGCATCAGAAAACTCAGAGTTGATGAGATTGTCTATCAGCCGGAAGCATCGGGCGATTATCATTTGTAATTGACAGGTCGATCTTTTTTATCTATGAACCGCCCGAGTAAAAAAACAGGAACAAATCATGGATTTGATCGACAACCTGAAGAATAAAGCCATCAAAAGGAAAGGTATCAGCGAAGCGGAAGCTTTGGAGCTTTTTATCGAGGGCAGCAGCCACCCTTACCACGTTTTTTCCATGGCCTCTGAAATCCGCGAACACTTTAAGGGCAAAGAAATTATTCTCTGCGGCATCACCAACGCCAAATCCGGACGTTGTTCCGAAGATTGTAAATTCTGCGCGCAGTCATCTCATTATGCAACGAATGTTTCTTCCTATCCGCTCAAAAGAGCCAGACAAATTATTGCAGAGGCCGATCAGGCTAAAAAAGACGGAGCCGAGTTTTTCGGCATCGTTACCAGCGGCAAGCGCGTGAAAGCCCAAAAGGAATGGACGGAAATTTTTAAAGCCATTGACGGTATGAACAAAATAGGCATCCGACCCTGTGCATCTTTGGGCATCATCGATGCAACAAAGGCCCGCGAACTCAAATCTGCCGGGCTTTTTCGATATCATCACAATCTGGAAACGGCCCGCAGCTATTTTACAAATATTTGCACGACGCATGATTATGAAGAAAACGTCGAAACGATCCGGGCAGCCAAAGCCGCTGGATTGTCGGTTTGCGCGGGTGCACTCATCGGCATGGGTGAAAGCGTTACGCACCGCATTGAGTTGGCCACGACACTTCGCCAGCTGGATGTCGATTCGATTCCGATCAATATTCTCAATCCAATCAAAGGCACACCGCTAGACCATCTGAACCCGTTACCGCCCATGGAAATTCTCATGACCATCGCCGTTTTCCGTTTCTTGCTGCCGGATAAGGACATCAAACTCTGCGGAGGCAAGGAAAAAAATCTGCGGCAGCTCTTGCCACTGGGCATCATCGCGGGCGCGAATTCTTTGATGACGGGAAATTATCTGACGACCACGGGCCGAGCGGGCAAGCTTGATCAAGAAATGATTGCTGATTTAGGGCTCATGCCAACACGCGAGCCAGATATCTGCCAATGCGGCATAAAAGGGAAAAACGCTTGTATGACCCGGGCGGCAACGAAGAGAAAATCGGCGCGGAAATAACAATTCATCACACTAATGTGTGCTTTTGATAAAATTTGACTGACACAAGAATAGGATAAAATTTCCTCTTCTTTTGTGCAAATCTTTAACACATCATTTTTACGACATCACAGTTTTTCCAAACGGTTCCCTTTATTCTTTTATCGTACCCGGATGTGTCGATGGAAGCGCAGCTCTGTTCACCGGACTAATGCTGTCAGCTTCTTGCAAAAGTTGAATCATTTTCTTCTTTTTAGTGAAAATGCCTTTTGCATAGGACATAGCGTTTTTTTTGTGCTTATCACGTAAATTGACGTCTGCCCCTCTTTCCAGCAGAAGTTTTGCTACCGGCAAGGAATTATTTTTTACTGCCAGCATAAGGGGAGTTGTTCCTTGATTATCAAGGGCATTGATATCAGCTCCTTTGTCGAGTAACAATTTCACCACATCAACAGATCCGGAAGAACTGGCATAGTGTAAACTTGTAAAACCATTAGATTTACTCTTGTAATTGACATCCGCTCCCTTCTGAAGGAGATGCTCAATGCATGAAAGCTCTACTTTCTTACAAGCAACTGCCACTTGTAAGGGTGAATACCCGTAGGAATCAGTTGAATTGACATTAGCCCCTCTCTTTAATAAAAGTTCCGCAGTCTCAAATTTACACTCAGATAATGACCAGTATAATGGTGCCGCACTCCATTTTCCTTCATTGGGTTCATCAACTTTAGCACCTTCATTGAGAAGCTTGTTGGTCATGGCGACATCACCGTGCTTGGCCGCTGCAATCAATGGCGTCGCTGTGCAACCGGTAAGTTGCAGTATGACGAATAGAAGCGCTATGAAACAAACCAACGTAGTGAGTTTAGACTTCGGTAGCATCATCTTTTTCCCCCTGGCTAAATTTAATATTTAAGGAAAAGTTTTTCAGTTTCTTATAAATCTTATGCAAGATTTTCACTATTTTTCTTTAGCTGTCAATATAAATCATTAATCATCCGTAACCTTATTAATCCGCTTCCGTATCCACGATCGTTATCGATTCGGCAGCCTCCGGCATGGCTTCCACCGCTTTTAATTTACCGGCAAGCGTCCGCGTCTTTTTCTGCGCATCGTCCACGGAGCTTGCGGCCTGATCCAGTCTTTTGCGCACCGCATCGAGCGAATCGCCAAACCGACCAAATGCTGCTTTTACCTCGCCCAGCACTTGCCAGACTTCTCCGGAACGCTTCTGAATCGCTAACGTACGGAAACCCATTTGCAGACTATTGAGAAATGCAGCAAATGTCGAGGGACCTGAAATCACGATACGGTATTCGCGCTGCAGTTGCGAAACCAGTTCCGTGCGGTGGATCACTTCAGCGTAAAGCCCCTCCGACGGCAGAAACATGATACCGAAATCCGTGGTTTTGGGAGGAGCAAGATATTTTTGCGATATGTCTTTGGCCG
>CAZOPH010000051.1:0-13089 GCA_964581635.1 uncultured Smithella sp. | reverse complement strand
TCATGAAAAAAGAAAGTTCCATCTGCTTTCGTGCCAGCAAAGAACTGCATCATTCGTTATTGCAAATTTCCAGAGAAGACCGGCGGTCTTTATCCTCAACAATTGCTATCATTCTGTCTGATTATCTAAATAAAAGAATGGTATCCACCGTTGAAAACAAGCATGAAAAACGTCAATATCCGCGCAAAGCTCTTTTCGCTCCGGCTGTTGTTAACCAACCGGATAACGGGCAGGAACGCATAGCCGCCATTACGGAGATTTCGCTGGGGGGCTTGAAAATAATGCTTCCAAAGGACATGGAAGACCGGTTGAAAATTGATGGTCCGGGGTCAAAATTTAAAGTGTCCTTTAACTTGCCTTCTAATAATAAATCTATTTGCCTGTCTTGTGAGTCGCAAAACGTCGTCAATTCTAAAGACAGCGTCCACATCGGCGCCTCGTTTGTTGATGCCGATTTCCAGAACTATAAAGAACTTCAAACTTATCTGATGTAATTCTTAAATTATTTTTGAGTAAAAGCATCTCCTTAAGATTTTTAAATAGATATTTTTAAATAACATTTTTTATATTGTCGGAATTCTTTACAAAAATGAATTCTGTGATACACTTAATTACACTCATGTTTTTTGTTTACACCCTTCATGTGGATCTTTTTTATGTCGCTTTTCTTTACAATTTTGAAAATTATTAAAGTTGTCGATTCATTGGTTGATTTTCAAAAAAGCTGAGCCCGAAATACCTTCCCACGCCAATGTCCCATAACCAATTCATCGCTCACAGTTAAAGGGGTATATTATTGTGCTTCTTTTTCAGTCGCGCTTCTTTTTTATCCTGCATAGCATTGAGCAGTGCGATGATGCGCTTGCGCGTTTCTCTCGGCAGAATAATTTCCTCAATAGCGCCCAGCGAGGCCGCAAAATACGGATTATTGAATTTCTCTTCATAGCTCGCGATCAGTTCGGCACGTTTGGCCGCCGGATCTGCTGCCGCAGCAATGTCATTGCGATAAATGATATTGCAGGCGCCTTCCGCACCCATCACGGCGATTTCTGCCGTCGGCCAAGCCATAACATAATCCGCCCCCAATTGTTTGCTGCACATGCCGATATAAGATCCGCCATAATTTTTACGGGTCACAACCGTAATTTTGGGGACGGTTGCTTCGGAATAGGCATGCAGCAGTTTCGCGCCATGACGGATAATGCCCGCCCATTCCTGATCCGTGCCGGGCATGTAGCCGGGCACGTCGGCAAAAGTCAAAAGCGGAATATTAAAGGCATCGCAAAAACGGATGAAACGCGATGCTTTATCCGAGGCATTGACATTGAGCACACCCGCGTAAAACATGGGATTGTTGGCAATAACACCGACCGGCTTGCCCAGGATGCGAATCAGGGCAACGATAATATTTTGTGCCCATTGTTCGTGCAACTCAAACATTTCATGATTATCGGCGACGGCTTTAATGATATTTTTCATGTTATAAGCGCGGGCCGCCTTGTCGGGAATTACTTTATCCAGTTCGGGACTATCCCGTTCGGGACTATCGGAGGCATCTGCAATCGGCAGCGGCGAATTGCAGCTGTCGGGCAAATAAGACAAGAGTGTTTTGATTTTATCGATACAGTCCGTTTCATTTTCCGTAACCACATGGCAGACGCCACTTTTCGAGGCGTGCGCCACCGCACCGCCCAACTGTTCCTGAGATACCTCTTCGCCAATCACCGCCTTAATGACCTCCGGCCCGGTGATGTACATGTGGGATGTGTTTTTTACCATGAAAATCCAGTCGGTGAGAGCCGGCGAATAAACCGCACCACCCGCAGTCGGCCCCATAATGGCGGTAATCTGAGGAATGTAGCCGGATGCCAGCGTATTGCGGTAAAAGATGCCACCGTACCCTTCTAGAGACGGGACCCCTTCCTGAATTCGAGCGCCACCGGAATCATTGATCGCGATAAATGGTTTTTGCGCGGCAATGGCCATATCCATAACCTTCCAGATTTTTCTGGCATGCATTTCACCCAGAGTGCCGCCCGCGCTGGTAAAGTCCTGGGAAGCGGCAAAAACAACACGACCGTTGACTTTGCCAAAACCCGTGATCACACCATCTGCCGGGATTTCCTTTTTATCCATACCGAAAAGGGTTGCGTGATGCTTCACGAAAAGCTGAACTTCCTGAAAGGTTCCCTTATCGAATAAATGATCCAGACGTTCACGCGCTGTGAGTTTACCGCTGTCGTGTTGTTTTTTGACTTGTTTTTCACCGCCCAGCTGCATCAGGGCTTGAACTTTTTCTTCAAATATTTTAATTTTCCCCTGGGTTGTCGCTTTTTGTAAGTCTTCACTCATAAACAGTCTCCTTTGATGCCGAGTTTTTGCTTTGACCCGGTTTTTAGTGTAAGTTACTATCAAAGCTGATAAAATACCGCCTTGAGATGGCCTTGTAGAGAAGGCCATAGATTTTATTCTTAACCTTTTTAGAAAAAACTGGCAAGTATGATTAATAAAACATGCGCAATTTTAAAATGATCATTGAATATGATGGTGCGGCTTACTGCGGCTGGCAAAGACAGCCGAACGGCATTTCGATTCAGCAGATCCTGGAAGAAGCCGCAGGTAAGATCACCTCGGGCAAGGTAACATTGATCGGCTCGGGCCGCACGGACGCCGGCGTTCACGCCATCAATCAGGTAGCTAACTTTAAAAGCCCGACAAGCCTGCCTGCTGAAAAAATATTCCGGGGTATCAACAGTGTCCTGCCGCCGGATGTTGTGGTGAAGAAGCTCGAAGAAGTTCCCATCGATTTTCACGCCCAACGTGATGTCAAAAGCAAGGTGTATGTTTACCGGATCTGCAATCAGAGTTTAAGACCTGCGCTGGGGCGTGAATATTTCTGGCATATCCGTTATCCGCTGAATCTGGAGAAGATGCGGGAAGCGGCCCTTTACCTGCCGGGCACCCATGATTTTTCCTGTTTTTGCGCTACCGGCACGGATGTTAAAGATCGTGTGCGAACACTCACCCGTATTGCAATTGAAACGGGTCCTGACGGTTTGATCGAAATTACAGTGGAAGCAAGGGGATTTTTGAAGTATATGGTGCGTAACATCATCGGGACGCTTACGGAAGTCGCCCGAGGCAAAAGAAGGCCGGAAGAAATGAAGAATATTATTGATTCACGCGATCGTAACTTCGCGGGAATAACCGCACCGGCCTGCGGTCTTTTTTTGAAGGAGGTCAAATACTGATTGATGAAAATTTTGCTGTTGGGATATAAGGGCATGCTGGGAAGCGACCTCGGTGCGCAGTTTCAATACCGCCATGAGGTCATTGGCATGGATGTGGAGGATATTGACATCACCCGCTCGGAAGAGTGCCAAAAAGCGGTTCGGGAAATTAAACCGCAGATTGTGGTGAACGCCGCCGCCTATACCAATGTGGACGGCTGTGAAACAGCCCAAGAAGAATGCTTTGCCGTCAATGCCGAAGCGGTGAAAAATATCGCCGAAGCATGTCGCGGCAAAAATATTACTATTGTTCATTTCAGCACGGACTACGTGTTTGACGGAACCGGTCACCGCCCTTATGCGGAAGAAGACGTCTGCAATCCGATCAATGTTTACGGGACGTCCAAACTGGCCGGAGAAAATCATCTGCGGACGATCGCCGACAATTATATTCTGATCCGCACCGCCTGGCTTTACGGTGTGAGAGGGAAAAGCTTTGTGCAGACTATCCTGAATAAGGCGAAAACAACGAATAAACTGACTGTGGTGGATGATCAGACGGGTTCGCCCACTTGCACACGCGATCTGGCCGCAGCAACGGAGTTACTCATCGATAAAAACGTTCGGGGTATTTTCCATGTCACCAACCGCGGAAATTGCACCTGGTATGAATTTGCGAAAAGAATATTAAAAGAGGCGCATCTGGATACTGTCGAAATTTCTCCAATTAAAACCAGCGAATTGCAGAGAGCGGCTCTGAGGCCGGCCTATAGTGTGCTCGGTATGCAAAAGTTCATGACCGCGACCGGGAAAACCATGCAGCCCTGGCAGCTGGCTTTTCAGGACTATTATCGGCATCTGACCGGTCGGACCTGCTGCAGCGCTTGAGACGATGCCCAAGGTTGAAAAGAAATCATTCAGCCGATTAGAAAGAGAGCCGCGCTGACGCGGCTCTTGAGCCTCTCTATTCCTTTTATTAATCCCATTGACATCGATATTTAATTTTCCTATAGTCCCGCAGACTTTGAAATCGGAGCAACCCGTGATTTATTTCCGTAATGTCTGTTTGTCTTTTTTGGACAAACAGCTGTTTGATCACATCAACTGGACCATTCATCCGAAAGCCCGCATCGGTCTGGTAGGTGATAACGGCACGGGCAAAACCACACTCTTTCGCGCCATCCTTGATCAGGTGCACCTTGATTCAGGCTTCATTGACATTCCCGACCGGAAGCAAAAAAAGATCGGCTATCTGCCGCAGGATCTGGTCGAACTCGAAGAAACGAGCCTGGTTGAGTATCTCCGGGGAAAAAGCGGCATTGCCGATTTGGAAAAATCCATCCGGGATCTGGAGCAAAAAATATCCCTCGTTGAACCCAACGGCTATGAATACAGCGAACTGACCCGCTGTTATGCGGACGCCACGGCTGAGTTTTCCGCCCGCGACGGCTACGCTTTTGAAGCAAGGGCCAAGCAAATCCTCAAGGGGTTCGGTTTCCGCGAAAGTGATTTCTCCAAAACATGCGACTTGTTTTCCGGTGGATGGAAAATGAGGATTCTGTTGACATCCATTCTGCTTGCGCAACCGGACATCATGCTTCTGGATGAACCAACCAACCATTTGGACACGGAAAGCATGGAGTGGCTGGAAAGTTACCTCAAGGATTACCCCGGAACCATTCTGGTGATATCCCATGATCATTTTTTTCTCGACAAGATCGCCACGCAAATCGCAGAACTGGCCGCCCGCCGTGTCCATATTTATAAAGGCAACTATACCTATTATCTGACAGAGAAAGACCGGCGTCGCGAAGCGCTCAAAAAAGAAATGGAACTGCAAAAAGCGCAGATTAAAAAAATTGAAGATTTCGTGGAGCGTTTCCGCTATAAGGCAAGCAAAGCCGCTCAAGTGCAAAGCCGGGTCAAGATGCTGGAGAAATTTAAGGACATCAAGCTGGAAGGCAGCACACGCAGCGCCGTTATGAGATTCCCGGAAGGCAAAAAAAGCGTGAGGGAAGTCGTTAAGGTTGTTGACCTGGGACACGCCTATGGCAATCTTACGGTTTTTTCCGGATTGAATTTTTCACTTTTCCGAGGCGATAAGGTCGCCTTCGTGGGCGTGAACGGATCGGGCAAATCAACGCTGTCGCGGATTTTGAGTCTATCGGAACGGCCAACCGAAGGCACTGTGAAATATGGTGACGGGGTCAACATGGCGTCTTTTTCACAGGAAAGTTCTCAGAACCTTACCTACACCAAAACGATCTGGGAAGAAATCAATGCGGTTGCAACTTCTGCTGATGACCAGACCAAGCGCAATCTGCTGGGCGCATTCCTTTTTTCGGGTGATGATGTTTTTAAATCCGTTGGCGTTCTGTCAGGAGGTGAAAAATCGCGTCTGGCGCTTTTAAAAATCATGCTTCTGGACACCAACTTTTTGATTCTGGATGAACCAACCAATCATCTGGACATCAAGACCAAAGATGTTTTTCAAAACGCGCTGATCCATTATTCCGGCACGGTGGCCATTGTCTCCCATGACCGTTACTTTCTGGATCACCTGGTCAACAAGGTCTTTGAACTCAAAGACACCAAGATCAATGATTATCCGGGCAATTATTCCTACTTCATTGAAAAACGTTCACAAAATACAACGGATGCGATCCAACATGACAATCGTGAACAGTCCACTGCCGACAAGACGTTAACGCTGAAAGACAAAAAAAGGATTGAGGCGGAAGAGCGCAATCGACTTTCAAAGATTCGAAACGGATTGAAAAAAGAAATAGCAGGCGTGGAGGAAAAGATTGCAAAATTAGAAGCTAGAAAATCCGCCGATGAACAATCCCTTTGTGATCCGCAGACGCACAGGGACACGACCAAAATTAAGGAACTCCAGATTGATTTAAAAGCTGTTGAAAACGAGCTTGAGCAAGCCTACCACTTATGGACGGAATTGAGTTGCAAGCTGGAAGAGGAAACAGCCGTCATATAATATAATATGACCTGACCTACGCCTGATATGACAGACAGCATCTGAGTAAGTCTTGACAACCATAACGCCTCCTAGTGTTCAGAGGTTGATAAGTATCAAATTTGAGGGTTATGGTTTGAAAGAGAGAACGCGCCGCATAACCATTCCAGAGTTGATACGGTTGTTATGCATCTTTAAAATCTTTATTAAAGAGACGTTATATAATATTCCCCATCCATCTTCCTCACCACAAACCTTTCAGCTTGTTGCCCCTTCTTTTCATAGATTGTTTGGATTTGAAACATCCCTTTCGTTATCTGTTATCGTTACAGTATTGATTTTTGAATCTATAATCTTTCCTGCAGTACTATCTTAAGCGTGATTGAAAACATCCGCCAGGATTCGAGGTTGATGATTTCTTAATCGCAGAAATAAGTAACATCTTTGTGAATCGTTAAGCAAAGACAAACTCAAACAAAATGCTTGGTCGTTGACATGCAACAAATAAATAATGTATAGGTGTCACGTGTTTCTAATAATTGCATCCTTTACGTAACCAACTCTGATAAGGACAAATACAATGCATGATCTCGTTGCCAGGCTTATCAATAACGGACCGGTGCTTACGGATGGCTCCTGGGGAACTCAGATCATAAAACGCGGTCTCACGCAAAGCGAATCTCCCGATTCATGGAATCTAACCCATCCAGACAAGGTTCAAGAAGTGGCACAAGAATATGTCGATGCAGGCAGCCGGGTCATTCTGACCAATACGTTCGGCGCTAATCGCTTTGTGCTGAGCAAGTTTGGCCTTGCAGATAAAGTGGCCGAAATCAATATCGCCGGCGTGGAGATTTCCCGCCGCGCAGCCGGCAGTCAAGCCTACGTATTCGCATCCATAGGACCTTCCGGCAAACTCCTTGCCACAAAAGAAGTCACTGAAACCGACCTTGAACAGGCATTCGATGAACAGGCACAGGCCATTGCCAGGGCCGGCGCCGATGCGATTGTCGTGGAGACCATGATGGATCTAACGGAAGCCCGAATCGCGGCAACGGCAGCCAAGAGAACGGGATTACCCGTCGTCGTCTGCATGGTATTCTCGGCGGGCAAGGCAAAAGACCGTACCATGATGGGCAACACCCCCGAACAGGTCGTTGACGTTCTCTGTCAGGCGGGGGTAGATGTCCTCGGCGCAAATTGCGGACAGGGCATCGAAGGGTTCATTCCTATCTGCTCCCGCATGCGAGCCTCGACCGACCTACCCTTATGGATGAAGGCGAATGCCGGTCTGCCTGAAAGAATAGACGGACAGGTCGTGTACCGGACTACGGCTGTTAATTTTGCTCAGTTCGTTCCACAGCTTGTTCATGCCGGAGCAAACTTCATCGGCTCATGTTGCGGATCAGACAGTTCGTTTATCAGCGCGATAAAGAAAACCCTAAAAGACTTATGAGGAGGATTTATCGATGCACGCAATAGAACGTGTATTGAATACACTGGACGGCAAACCGGTTGACCGTGTACCCACATTCTGCGCCATGGTGGAGGACAGAACCTTCAACGAAATTCTCGGGAAACCGCCGATCTCGCAGGAATGGCTTATGACCAATCCTATCGCTCGCTTCGTCCTGGATAAGTGGGGACCGCAGATCACCAAACCTATCTTTCAAACCGAACTGAACCGTGCCCTGATAAAGCGTATCAGGGCACAGGTAGAATTGGGCTTCGACTCTGTATGGGCCATCCACGACGAAACCTTTACCGTAATCGATCACACCACTATGGTTCGCTTCAGTGGATCGGTGTTCAACATCCAGCCCGATGGCTACGGCAACATGACCTACATGTACCGGGAGCCGGGCATCAAGAGCAGGGAAGACTTCGAGGCCTGGCCCTACTGGCCCGATGCCGACGATCTGGCACACAGGACATACACTTTCTTCAAAAAAGTAGTAGCCGAATATGGTCAGAAGACCTGCCTTTTCGGTCAGGGCCCGACTTATGGCATCCAGGAATCGCTCCTGTGGGCTCTGGGATTCGAAAAAATGCCCGTATGGATCCGGAAGGAGAAGGACCTCGTCAAACGCTATATTGATATGAACGAGGAGGTCTGCCTCAAAACCAACATGGCCCTTTTGGACGCCGGTGTGCCGGTTATCATTCAGACAGATGACTTCGCCTTTAAGAGCGGCCCCATTATGAACCCGAAAATGATCGACGAACTCTTCGGGCCGCCGTACAAGCGCATCATCAAGGCCGTGCATGACCGCCGCGGCAAATATGTGCTCCATTCCTGCGGAGACAACACCCGGCTCTTTGACACTTTTATTTCTTGGGGTGTTGACGGCCTCCACGCCTATGAGAACACCTCAAACGTCGACATCTTCAAGGAGAAAAAACTCCATGGTGAGAAGGTCACCATCATTGGCGGTGTTGGAGTGGACTACCTGCTCACAGACCGCTCTCAGGAAATCGAAGTGGAGGAAGAAGTCAAGAGGCTCATCGCCGAACTGGGCCCGGGCGGCAGGTTCATCATCGCACCGGTACACAGCTTGAGCACTATTCCCGCCCATAAGCTCAGGGTAATGGTGGATGCGGTGAAACGCTTCGGCACTTACCCGATATCTTTATAGGCTACACCAAGGAGGTTTGTATATGAATGAATCCATTCTGGCGGTCCGAAGCGCTGTAGAAGAGCTCAATCTTGATGACATCTGTGCTCTGGTGGAAACATGCCTTAAACAGGGTTTTGATCCCGAGATAATTATTCAGGAGGGCATAAGCACCGGGCTCGAGACCGTGGGCCGCAAATTCGAGGAAGGAGAATATTTTCTGGCTGACCTCATCATGGCGGGAGAGGTCGTCAAGGAAGCCATGCCTCTTTTGAAAGAACGTATGAATCCGGGTGATGGGAAGGGAAAAGGAAAGGTTATCCTCGCCACGGTCTCCGGAGATATCCATGAAATAGGAAAAAATATCGTAGGCATGATACTCTCGGCCAACGGGTTTGACGTCATCGATCTGGGTGTAGACGTTCCTGCGCGAAAGATCGTAGAAACTGTAAAAGAAACCGGCGCCAGGCTCATCGGGCTTTCCGCCTTGCTCACAACGATGGTCGGCAGCATTCGGGATGTGGTGGAATCATCCAGAACCGCCGGTCTGCGCGACAGGGTTAAGATTGTCATCGGCGGGGCTTGCACCTCTCGAGACCTGTGCCATGAGATGGGGGCTGACGACTACGGCGAGACAGCCATCGATGCGTTAAGAATTTTCAACAAATACGTTGCCAGCGCCTGACGGACAAACCATGACATCTCTCTTTAGATGAACAAAGACGGCATCCACCATACCATCACCTTCTACCCCTCCGGGGAGAAGCATACCATTCCTGAAGGCACCCTCCTCGCCGATGCGCTGTCCGAGTCGGGCGTTGTCATCAACACGCCCTGTGGAGGCAAGGGAACCTGCGGAAAATGCAAGATACGGGTGGAGGAACTATCTGAGGCTGTATTGGCTTGCAGGACAGTCATAACAAGTGATCTGAAAATTCACACAGACCTGCAGGAACAATGGTCCGTACCCTTTCTTCCTGCAATACAAGCTGACACACGTCTCGCAGTAGCAATAGACATAGGAACCACTACCGTGAAAATATCTCTGGTGGATATTTCCAATCGGGCCACCTATGAAATCGATACATTTTTCAATCCACAGCAGCGTTTTGGCCACGACGTCATTTCCCGGATTGCTGCAGCTCATGAAGCTTCCGGCCAGCTCTGCCTACAGGATTTAATCAGGAAGACCCTTTCTTCACGCTTGGCACGGGCCTTTAAAAGCACCGGTTTGAGCACAGAAAGGGTCGAGCGAATCGTTGTTGCGGGAAACACCACGATGCTCTACCTGCTCTTCGGAATCGATGTGATCACTCTTGGAAAATACCCCTACACTGCGCCCGTCAGCAATTTTATCAGCATGAAGGCAAGCCAGATAGGATTTGAAGATTTCCCATCAGCTCGTGTTTCTACGATACCCGTCCTCAGCGCGTTCATCGGTGCAGACCTCATCGGTGGTCTCACGCTCTGTCATGACATGGGCATCTCCAGCAATGTCCTGTTTTTGGACCTGGGCACGAACGGAGAGTTATTCTTTTTGAACCGTGAAGGTGCCTCATATGCCACTTCATGTGCCATGGGTCCCGCCCTGGAGGGCATGAACATCTCCTGGGGCATGGCTGCGTATGAAGGGGCTATTACCCACGTACGGAAAGAACCCGACGGATTGGCATTCGACATGATAGGCAACGGCGAGCCCGTTGGAATCACGGGAACTGCTCTGATAGACCTGATTGCCATCCTCCTGGATAAGGGCATCATAACGCCGGAAGGCTCATTGATAGGGCCGTCCTTATCAGATAACGGCCTGTCTAGACCGGAAAAAACCCGAGACACTAAAAGAATTTCGCTTTGGGGAAAAATGGAGCTTACGCAGAAAGATATCCGCAATGTTCAGCTCGCCAAAGCAGCATCCCTTGCTGCTTCACAGTTGCTTCTGGAGGCTGCCGGTTGTGATGCGGCGGATGTGGAGCATGTTTTTATTGCTGGATCCCTGGGTGAACATCTCGATTATTCCAACTTCAAGAAATTAGGATTTCTTCCACACTTCCAACATGCCCGTCATACCGTGCTCGGTAACACAAGCCTGAAAGCGGCGGTGGCTGCCTGCCTCGATCCTAATTTCTTCAATCGGGCAACTTTCTTGCGTAACAAGACCAAAGAAGTGGTGCTCTCGAAAATACCGAGATTCCAGAAGGTATTTATAGACTCGATCAATTTTCCAAGGGAGCAGGAGAAAAGGAATGGATAGAGTTATAATTAATAATATCCCCTTTGAAGTTGACACAAAAGGGATGCTTGATCTACTGAGACTGCGAACGGGCACTTCCCGGTCCTCGGATTTTCTGAAGATTCTCGATGAAGCCAGGTCCATTGCAGCGCCCAAGGCCGCATTTTGTGTTGCACCCGTTCGCATTACGGGTGACGACAGTGTGGAAATTTACGTTGTAAACTTTACAAGCCGGGTTATGCGGGTGAACCTTGAGAACGCATGCATTATTTATCCTTTTGTTGCCACGTGCGGAGTCGAGCTTGATGAATGGTCAAACACCTTATCCGGAACCCTCCAGCGGTTCTGGGCAGACTCCATCATGCTCATGGCTCTCGGATGCGCTGTGACTCATCTGGAGGTGTACCTGAAGGATAGGATTGGTAAAGGCACCCGTCTATCGTCAATGAATCCGGGATCTACCAAAGAATGGCCACTGGAGGAGCAAAGCACATTATTTTCTCTTCTTGGAGATGGCGCAGAAGCTATTGGTGTCAGCCTGACGGACAAGATGGTCATCAGCCCCCTCAAATCCATATCGGGAATTTACTTTGTTTCAGAGGAAGACTTTATCAACTGTTCACTCTGTCCGAGGCATGATTGTACCTCGCGCAGAGTGAAGTACGATCCAGATCTCTATTCCAAGCGTTACAAAACCCCCTCATGAATATCAAATGTTGCAGGACCGTAGAATTAACTTTCTCCTGAAAGTTAATTCTCTTAAGTCTGACTTATTGCACCTACAACTGTTCATCGATGGGCAGACGTCAGAATTGAGGATTACCACTTCAAATCTTCAAAAATTCCCCATGCTGCCATCAGCGTAGCCGTGAGTTTCCGTACATAAAAAGAAGGAACGTTTGAAGAAAACATTTTATAAACATCGTTCCGAAGAATGGCTCACTATCCAAGAAAACTATAATTTTAAACTTCAGCTATAGGCTACTATTAAAAAACACTCCCGTTTTTTTCGTTTCATGACTTGTCAGAAATCCTTTTCCTTTAGCACCCATCATTAAAAACGGTTTATATTTTTTAATATTCAACCTGATAGCATCATAAGGACATGTATGAAAACATTCAGCACAATGAATACATGCTTTTGCATTGGCTTGCATTGGTAGCTCATTTCTTATTTCAATACATTGAACAGGACATACCTTTTTACATTTTTTGCAACTTTCGCATTTGCTATAATCGAATCTAACTTTGGGAAATACATGCTTATGCATTCGTTTTTCTTTTAAAAGAACATTTGATTTAAATATAGCGGAATTGCTCTGATAATTAAACAAATCAGAAATGTCCTTCACTGTGTCGGGATTTCTACCTTCCAGCTTCAGAGTTTCAGCTACAAGCTCATCTATATACGGCAAAGCTTCTTTTCCAGGCATCCCTTCATTAATCTTTGTATCCCACTTTTTCGTAAAACAATGATAGGCATCAACTTTCAGACCTAGAACACTTTTTCGTCCAGTAATTCTTAACAATGCGGCAGCTTCAGCCAATGCTTCGCCGGAAGATATTGTCCCAAAAGTTGTGAATGGAACAGCTAAAGAACTCCACCTTTCATCCGGCTGCGGTAATGCTTTAATTAGCTCAAGCAAATTGTATTGCATATGATGAGAATATACAGGACCGCCAATCATCAATACATCATGCGCTGAGACGTTTTTAGCCAGAAACCCTGCCCTGTTATTCTGCTTAAAAATTATTTCTCTACGTGTGCTGTCAATGATTTGCACATCAGCACCTTTATTCTTAAAAGCACTTTCCATCATTTTGCCAACTTTGAGGGTATTCCCCGATGGACTAAAAACAATTATCGTAATCTTCATGAACTTACCATTCTCCAAATCTTTTAATAAAAGGTGAAGGAACTATTTTCCCATCCTTATTGTCTGTAAGCAGTTCCATTGGACTTAACCAATCGCCGCAGCATCTATGATTATGATTTGTAATTTTGCATAGTTGATTAAAGCTGTCAAATAAACACTTCAG
>CAZOPH010000050.1:0-13208 GCA_964581635.1 uncultured Smithella sp. | reverse complement strand
TCGGTTCTTATTTTACCGGCAAGGATACGCGACCGATGGCGCCCTTTTTGATGGCCAGGGTCAACAATATTGAGTTCATTATGACGGCCACTGAAAAAGAAGCGCTGATCCTGGAAAACAACCTTATCAAGAAGCACCGTCCCCGTTACAATGTTATATTGCGCGACGATAAAACCTATTATCATCTGTCTCTTGATCCGGCGGAAAAATATCCTCGACTGCAACTGGTGCGTAAAAGACTCAACAGCACGGCGCTCTATTTCGGCCCGTATCCGTCGGGACTAGCCGCCAAGGAGACACTACGTTTCGTTCAGCAGGTTTTCCCATTACGCACCTGTCGCAACCGGGATTTTCAGCTAAGACCCCGACCATGCCTGGAATATCAAATCGGGCGGTGCCTTGCGCCTTGCAGAGGCTTGATTGCAGAGGCAGATTACCGGAAATTGGTCGAAAGCGCTGTGTCCTTTCTCCAGGGACGTCGCCGTGAGCTGATTTCCAATTTGAAAAATCAAATGGAAGAAGCGGTGCAAGACTTAAACTATGAAGAAGCGGCGCGTTTACGTGACCGTATTAGTGCGCTCGAACTCGTGTTGGAAAAGCAAAATGTGGACTGGGGCGGTGCTCAGGATCAGGATGTTCTGGGCATCCATGCTGATCACGACACGAATCAGCTCTGCATTTTATTTGTGCGTGGCGGGAAGTTATTGGGCAGCAAATCATTTACACCTTTAAAAACAAAAGCAGACAAAGGTGAAATAATTTCATCGGCGCTGCAGCAGTATTATGATGGTGCCAACTTGCCGGAAGAGATTATCCTTCCCGGTCATCTTTCCGATGAAAATGTAATCGCCGAATGGCTTGCCGACAAAAAACAAAAGAAAGTGCTGATCACAGTTCCTCGGCGTGGCGCGAAAAAAGCGCTGCTCGATATGGCTTGCGCCAATGCACGCGAGCTGCTTGCATCAGGCCAAAAGAAAGAGGAGCAGAAAACCGCTTCCCTGCAAGTCCTTCAGGATAAATTGTCTTTGAGTCAACTGCCACGACGAATAGAGTGCTATGATATTTCCAATGTCAGTGGCAAAAACGCCGTGGGGGCGATGGTGGTTTTTCAGGATAGCGAGCCGGATAAATCCAGCTATAGGCGCTTTCGCATTAAAGCCATGGACGAGCCGGATGATTACGGCATGATGCGCGAAGTGCTGACCCGGCGTTTTACAGGATCTGATCCTCTGCCGGATCTGGTGGTTGTCGATGGTGGCAAAGGACAGCTCAATGTCGCGCTTTCTGTTTTGAGTGAATTGAAGATTAAACTGGATGTGATCGGCCTGGCCAAAGAAGAGCGAACATATCTGGCCGTAAAAAACAAGCTCTGGGGCAAAGCCGTAAAGTCGGAGGATCGTGTTTATCTGCCGCGCCGCAAAGATGCTGTCTTTCTTTCTTCTCGGCCTGCCGCACTGTCACTCCTGCAGCGGGTTCGCGATGAGGCGCACCGTTTTGCTCTGAGTTACCATCATCAATTGAAACAAAAAAATGACTTCCATTCGATTCTAGATACGATTCCCGATATGGGTAAAGAGCGCAAGAAGATGTTGCTTAAGCATTTCGGCTCGGCACATCAGGTTCAAAATGCATCGCTTGAAGATTTGCAAAAGGTGCCGGGAATTGGTAAGGAATTAGCAGAAAAAATTTATTCTCATTTGAGAAATGAAAAAAGAGCCTGTTAAAGTAATATGAGTTTGTTGACGATATTTATTCTGGCGGTAGGACTTGGTGTGGATGCGTTTTCCGTAGCCATTGGCATCGGCGCGTCGAACAACAAAAAATCCTGGGCCCCTGTTTTGCGGCTTTCCCTTGCTTTCGGTCTTTTTCAGTTTGTCATGCCGCTAATCGGTTGGTTGGCCGGTTCGACGGTGGTCGATAGAATTCAGTCTTTTGATCACTGGATTGCTTTTGCGCTCTTGGTATTGGTTGGTGGAAAAATGATCTGGGAAGGACTCGAAAAAGAAAGCGATGAAAAGAAAATCGATCAAACGCGCGGCTGGCCGCTCTTTCTCCTTTCGATTGCCACCAGCATTGACGCCCTGGCCGTGGGATTTAGCTTTTCTCTCTTGAAAACGACCATTTTATTCCCAGCAGCGATCATAGGTGTTGTTTGTTTTATGATGACGGCAGTCGGTATGATTTTCGGCAAAGGACTGGCACGCATGTTCGGCAAGAAAGTGGAGATCCTGGGTGGTCTGGTTTTGATCGCCATCGGCGTAAAGATACTGATCGAACATGTTGGCTAAAGGCGCAAGGCTCAGGGACAACCCACTGGAGGGGGCACGAAGTTCAAAGAAAAAGTCCATCACTGCCGGATGGGGATAAAATAAAGAGGCTGAAATATGTTCTATGAGATCATCAAAGTCGGGAAAGATGAAATCGGGTTGGTGTGGGACGAAGCCGGCAAGAAAATAAGGGTGGAATATGTTTATCTGCCTGGTGATAAAGAAAAGATGACCAGCAGAATTGTCCGGGATTTTCCCGCGGTCCATAAGACGCAGCGGGCGATTTCCAAAGACATTAATCAATTGATTGCTGATTTATACAAAGGCCAAAAAAGGAAATTTGATTTATCGCTCCTGAATTTATCGAAGCTTACGGATTTTTCAGCTCGAGTATTAAAACAGGCTTACAAAATACCTCCTGGAAAAGTGGCTACCTACTCCGGTCTGGCGGCAAAGGTCAGAAATCCGAGAGCGGCCAGAGCGGTAGGCACAGTGCTGGCCAATAATCCTTTTCCTATCCTCATTCCTTGTCACCGGGTGGTTCGAGCTGATGGACGACTTGGCCAATTTGGCGGGGGCAGTGACATGAAGAAACAACTCCTTGAAAAAGAAGGGATTATTATTGACCCACAAGGGGTAGTGCCTTTAAAACATATCCGATATTGAACCATCAGTAACCATACAGGATGATGTCAAGACTTATGCCAATCAGATAGTCCGTAATGAGGAGCTGGCCCATATGCTTGCCTTCCCATTGCGTCACACTTTGCGGAGACAGGGAAAACGTGCCACAGCTCATATCAGCCTCAGGGGGGCAGGGTGACATGATTCAGGAATTTATGAATGTTTCAAAGCTTTCGAATGATTTACTTCTCGACGGCTTCACGCTTATGCTGGTGGGACATATCGCCTTTGGCCGAAACCAGCTTGTGCCCATCGGTAAAATTCACTATTTCTTTCACTGGCTTTATGGCAAATATGAACCAAAGATTCTGAAATTGGTGGACTGGTTTTTACACAAAAAATTCTTTACCGATACGGTAATTGGCCGGAAAATCTTTGTCGGTATCGCCATAACTGGTCATTACCTGCCTCATGGCATTGTCGTGACAACTCAGTCAGCCACCAATCTCTTCCGCTACATCGATAGTCTCAAAAGTCAGGAGAATGCGCCCCGCCTGGCCGTAGGACCATGTGTTTGTCAAATGGCGCTGAACCGTTGGCAGGAACCGTCCTGTAAGGATATTGTCGTTCTCTACGGGGCTGATATTTATCTTAGTCTTAATCTGGGCTATAAAATCATCGATGTTGATGAAGCCGTCGTTATTCTTGAGCAGTGCCGTGACGCAGGTTTGGTCCATTCCCTGGATTTCTGTATGCAATCCGGTAAGTGGCATTTTGTTGTTTGTAACTGTGACAGGGAGATCTGTGTTCTGATGCGAACCTATGCGGTTTCGGGGAAAATGGTGTATCCAGGCCCCCACATTGTCAGGCAGTTTCCGGAACAATGTATTGGACCTGAAAAATGCGGGAAATGCCTTCAAATCTGCATGTTCAAGGCAAATTCTATCTTGAATGGTGAGATTAATGTGGACTACAAGAAATGTCTTGGGTGCGGACAGTGCGTCCGTGTTTGTCAGGGGAAAGCGAGGGCAATGGTCAAAAGACCGAGTTTTGCCCATGATCATGTCATCCCAGCTCAGGTGTTGTTGAAGGATATGTCGATTGGGAATGAGGAGCAAGCCGGATAAAATAGAGGGAGAATTCCTGTAAAGTTATGCAAAGCTGAAGCTGATTACCATCGTAGTCAATGAAACTATTTAATGTCCCTTAAAAAAACGAATAGTATTATAATATGCAAATCGGGAAAAGCGGAGTTTGGATATTAAATATTAGATCTGAAAGAGAATGTGAAGATATATGGACATTCCTGCCTTTGAGCAATTCAAAATCACTGTTGAAACTATGATGGGTATGATGGGAAAGAGCCTCACATATCAAGGTATAGAAGCGGTTCGAGACTTCCACCATTACTGGCATTCATTCATTGAATTGACCTCCCACGGGCAACTCTCGGTACAGGTCGATTCACATTCCCTTGCCCATAACTATCCTCAATACCGACGTTACCAGATTTGGACAGGCGGTGCATTTATCTTAGCATTAATAGGCCTTGTGCTTCTATACATGTGGTTCTTCTGACAAGTTGGCTTACCTTTACTCATTGGAACTGTGGTGATGTATTTGGTGAGTAAACGTATTATGAATAACGACGCAAGGCAGTTTGAGGAAGAGCTTATGAAGGATGCCACCTTAAATCCTTCCGACGGAGGATTCGCCAAACTCTGTGCAAATTACATCGCTGGAATTATCCATATCTCTACCCCTTCATACTCTGCTCATTGGCCACAGCATCCTTCAAATGCTATTACAGGACAAAGAACATTCATTGAAACCGAAAGAGCATAACAACTCGCTCTATCAGTCGCAATGAGCGATGATTTCTTCATCATCGTAAGTTCTCGTTTACCCGGTATGGTGTTTTCAAAAATTGTCTGGCTTCAATCTGTGCAGCGCCCTCAGCTCCCTCGGTTTTCAGCACCCGTCGATAATAGTCCTGTGCATATTTTCGCTCCTGGCGGATGTCATGAATCATACCCAAATACAGAAGCGATCTGGCTGTGGTGCGCATATTATAAAAAGATTTGTCCAGAATTGCTTTGTGAAAATATGATTCTGCCCTTCCATACTCCGCCCGATTAAAATGGATTCTTCCCATCAACTGGTAATATCGTGTTTGAAGCTGAGGCACATAGGGCGGTGTTCCAAGGCGGATATTCATTTCTATTTGGGCGGCAATGGCCTCCGCTTCTGCAATCCGGCGCAATTCAAGCAAGGCCACACAATGGGAAAAAGAAAAACTATAATTGTTCGGGAATTTTCTTTTCAACTGTAGAATAATCGGCAACGCCTTAGATGGTTGTTTTTCGTAGTTCAGGTAAACCGCTGCCAGTTCAACCTGTGCGATATCGCGCAGCAGGTACCCCTGTTGTGTCGCTATTTGTAATTCTTGAAGCCCCTTCTGACGGTTCCCTTTTGTAATTAATAAAGACGATAGAAATCCGGTCATGCCGGCATAATGATCAATATGATAGTGAAGCAGGCCCATTAAAAAATCAATATCATGATTATCTGGATCAATCGACTTGGCCGCCTCCAGGTAATGCCAGATATTTGATGTTTCCTGTGCCAGGACAAAGTAGTGTTTTTCCTTAACAGCCCAGTAAACCTTGGTGATTTTTGCCAGCGCCACGGCAAGAGAGGCCTGTGTGTCTTTCGGAAATCCGGCAATCCTTTTCTCGCCCCGGACAATGGCTTCTTCAGAATAATGAAAAATCTTTTCTTTTTCCTTCTGCTGCTGTTCAAGACTGAAGCACATATCATAAGCAAATAGATGCAGCATCGCCTCCATGGCATATCCCATCGGATTATCCGGTTCCAGCTCCACTGCTTTTTTTAGGCTGGCATCGGCGGCATCTTCTTCCAGATTAAAAGATTCACTGATCCCTTGTAAAAGGTTGGTCTGATAACTGCTGGTGAGAAGTTCCGGCACCGTCGTCTCAGATGCAAAACCCTGATAATTTGTAAGCAGCAATATTATAGGAAAAAGCAACGTCAAAATATTTTTCATCATATAAACTTAAAGTCACGGTGTTCATTATAAAAATTTTATCACACAAGATTATAACTTACACATCATACTTGTACCACATGTCCAATTTGAGTTTCCATATTTTCTATTAAAAGCTTCCTAACAAACTAACCTTCAACATCAACAAAAATCCAAGACTTTAAATTGGAATAAACACAATCCACACTCCATGTCTCGGTGCCATTATTTAATTGACATAAAATATTATTATTCTTATACTTTCTATAAGCAGGAACAATGCCTTGTCAAAACCAAAACCTTCAAACTGTTGATGTAAAGGTATGCCACGATGGATAAGAAATTACGCGATACAGCGAGTAAACTCTTTAGCTCCGAATATGAAAAGCTTACTAAACAAGAAAAGCATGTCGTTCATCACATAACCGAAAGAACCCCAATTTCAACAAATGTCATTCAAGAACATTCCGAACAATTGACTTTTGGCCAGAAGATGGCCGATAAGGTCGCTTCTTTTGGCGGGTCTTGGATGTTTATCATAATATTTATGATTGTGCTGGTTACATGGATTATTTTGAATTCGTTCCTTCTCATTAGACTAAGAAGCAGTTCTTTTGATCCATATCCATACGTCTTCTTAAATCTTATTTTATCTATGCTTGCTGCCATTCAAGCTCCAATTATTATGATGTCTCAAAATCGGCAGGCCTATAAGGATAGACTGAGTGCGGAACACGACTATGAAGTTAATTTGAAGGCAGAACTTGAAATAATTGGTCTTCATGAGAAAATTGACGCACTAAGGCAGGAACAGTGGAAGGATCTGATTGCAATTCAAGAAGAACAGTTAAAGCTCTTAAGCCAATTGGTTGAAGATCTGAAGAACAATAAGCGAAGCACCCCTTAAATATTTTTCGTCCCCCAAAATGCTTGAGGATTAAAGCGCATGGGTATCGAGGCATACATCATTCATTATGGATACATTGTCATCTTGCTTATGACCTTCTTTGGAGGTGAGGAGTTTCTGATGTTGGCCGGGTTTCTGGCGCATCGCGGCTACCTGACTTTTTCTCTGATTGTTTTGAGTGGCTTCACTGGCTCACTCGTCGCTGACCAGCTCTATTTTTTTCTAGGACGGAAAAAGGGCATAGCGTTTCTTAATAAACATCCATCATGGAAGACAAGAGCAGACCGCATCCAGAAACTTTTGCAGCAGCATCAAAATCTTGTTATTCTTCTATTCAGATTCGTCTATGGTATTCGCGCCGTTACACCAGTTCTAATTGGAGTAAGCAACGTCTCCTCCTTTAAGTTTTTAGTATTGAATGCCGCTGGTGCGATAACGTGGGCCATAGCATTAACCTCTTTGGGCTATTTTTTCGGACACACGGCTGAGCTTCTTCTCGATGATGTTAAAAAGTATGAATTCATTATCATAGGTCTTATCGTACTAGTGGGTTTGATGGTTTGGATACTTGAATATCGTGCAGAAAATAAAAAGAAAACTTAAATATGCCAACTTGTAATGAACAACTGTCAACAGGGATATTTATTGTCAAGCAAAAATCAAAGATTGCATCATTTGTTAGCTCGATAATATGTTTGTTCATACAACTTCGCTGCTTTGATGTTATGGTAAGAAGTCAAAAACGCTTTCCTTGAAAAATAATACCTGATATACATTTTCGACCCGGAGGGAAATAACTATGGCGATAAATCGCGAACCTCAGGTTTTTTTATTTCTAAGCAAAATCCTGGGGAGAAGTATTATTGGCGCTACGGGCGAAACATTGGGCCGCGTTTATGATTTAACCGCAGAGTTTGTTGAACCTTATCCAATTGTTACCGGCATCATTTTACGCTCCACCCAGAAAAATAATCCTGTTGTTCTCCCATGGAAAGATGTGGTGGATATGGATCAAACCATATCGGTGTCCGTATCATCCATAAAGGATTTGTCAGTGCCTCATTTAAAAGAAGGTGAGGTTCTCCTCAAAGATGCCCTTCTGGATAAGCAGGTAGTCGATACGGACGGCGCCAAAATAAGACGGGTCAATGATCTTCATTTTCTCAAGACGAGACTTGGTCTGTATCTTGTTCACGTGGATGTGGGCTTTCGCGGCTTGATACGTCGAGTCGGTTTAATCGGAGTTTTTGATGCTATTTTTAAAGCCTTATTTGATTACAAACTTCCCAA
Organism: uncultured Smithella sp.; assembly: GCA_964581635.1. Classification (GTDB taxonomy): domain Bacteria; phylum Desulfobacterota; class Syntrophia; order Syntrophales; family Smithellaceae; genus UBA8904. The sequence continues at coordinate 5,074 of CAZOPH010000050.1, read as the reverse complement.
TCATCTTATTCAATGGAAATTTACTCAGCCACTCAGCTCACCGGATCTTTTGCAGTTGAATATTGCTCAAAGCCGTTTGAGCCAGATCCATCCGGCCGATCTGGCGGATATTCTGGAAGAGCTTGATATTAAACAACGCGCTGCAGTGTTTCAGGCTCTGGATGTCGAAACTGCGGCGGAAACGCTGGAAGAGACGGACCCCAAGATTCAGGTCAGTCTGATTAACGATCTCAATTCGGAAAAGGCATCTGATATTATAGAGGAAATGTCTCTGTCCGAAGCGGCCGACCTGATTGGAGATCTGCCGAAAGCCAAGGCGGAAGGCATTTTAAATGAAATGGAAAAGGATATTGCCGATGACGTCAAAGAACTCATGACCCATCCGGAGCTGGAGGCGGGCGGCATGATGACCACTTCTTATCTCAGTTTCAGCCCGACAACCACAGCTCGGGAAGCCCTGGATAAATTCCGCCGGGAGGCAGCAGATGTGGATCTGGTTTATTACATTTATATAACGGATGAGGAGGAACATCTACTGGGTGTGATCAGTCTGCGGAATTTGATTCTGGCAAATGCGGATCAAAAACTGGCGGACATCATGGATGAACGCGTTGTTTCGGTAAAGCTCGATGACAAACACGACACCATTGCCGAACAGTTTGCTAAATATGCAGTAACCGCCATACCGGTTGTGGATGAAAATGAAAAGATGCATGGCACTATCATCTTTAAAAATCTTCTGGAAATTGTGGCTCCGGAATTGGGCAAGTGAGCTTTGAACCGTTGTTATTAGTGATTTATGGAAAAGATTAAAATCTTCTGGAAAAAAATCCTGCAAACCGGTTTATGGAAACTGGGGCTCTTTTTTGCTCTCATCGGTCCTGGGATCATTACATCCAATGTGGATAATGATGCCGGCGGTATTACCACCTATTCTCTGGCGGGTGCCCATTATGGATTAAGTCTTATCTGGATTTTGATTCCCGTAACTGCGGCTTTGATTATTATTCAGGAAATGTGCGCTCGGATGGGAGTAGTTTCAGGCAAGGGACTTTCCGATTTAATCCGGGAGCGTTTCGGCGCGAAGATCACTTTTTACCTGATGATTATTTTGCTTCTGGCGAACCTGGGAAACACACTCTGCGAGTTTGCCGGTATCGCCGCCAGTATGGAAATATTCGGCGTCAGTAAATACATTTCCGTGCCTATAGGCGCTGCGTTCGTCTGGTGGTTGGTGGTCAAGGGCAATTATAAGTCCGTGGAAAAAGTGTTTCTGGTCGCCTGCGTTTTTTATCTTTCCTATATTTTATCAGGTTTTCTTGTCCATCCGGACTGGCAGGCCATAAGCAAAGCAGCCATCACGCCAACCCTGAATTTCGATGTGGGATTACTTACCATGGCTGTTGGTATTATTGGGACAACGATCGCTCCGTGGATGCAGTTTTATCTGCAATCATCTATCGTGGATAAAGGGTTGAAAGCGGAAAATTATAAATATTCCCGGATGGACGTTATCTTCGGCTCAATTACCGTCAATGTTGTCGCTTTTTTTATTATTATGCTTTGTGCCGTGACATTATTTCAAAACGGGTTGAAGATTGAAACGGCGAAAGACGCTGCGCTGGCGCTGGCACCGCTAGCCGGATCATACGCATCAATACTGTTTGCTTTCGGTTTGCTCAACGCATCTTTATTTGCCGCTTCGATTCTCCCGCTTTCCACCGCATACACCATTTGTGAAGCCTTTGGATGGGAATCCACTCTCAACAGCAAATTCACAGAAGCACCGCAGTTTTATGGTCTTTACTCGCTGATGATCTTTTTGGGAGCGGGTGTTATTCTACTGCCGAATGTGCCGTTGATTTCCATTATGTTTTATTCTCAGGTTATCAACGGCATTCTACTGCCGTTTGTCCTAATATTCATGCTCCTTCTGATTAATGACAAACGTGTTATGGGAGATTATATCAACAGCAAACTGATGAATGTTGTTTCCTGGACAACCGTCATCATCCTGATAGGCTTATCCGGCACGATGGTGGTATCGGCTTTCTTCTAATCCTCACCAATATCATGCTTTATTGTAGTAAATTGTCTTATGAGTGAGATGATTGGGAGTCGGAGACAGAAGACCTTTAAAGGAGGCATGATGTGGAGATCAATAAAAAACAAAGGGTCATACTAGCAGTTGTTATCGGGGTTCTCGGGGTTATGGTCCTTTTCCCACCGTTTAGACATACGAACTTCCCTTTTCTTTGGGACAGCGTAGATAAAGGGTATGTTGGTTATCGCTTTATTTTAAGCGATACCGAGTTTCTAAGGATTGACCTAGCTAGGTTAATTGCTCAATGGGTCGGTATTGTGCTTATAGGAGGGATAGCCTTTTTATTTGCCAATAATAGGAGAAGAAAGTGAAGATTATCTCTATCGTGAACCAAAAGTGTCGGTAAAACCACGATCGTGATAAAAAGACAAAAGGTCCTAATCATAGATGCGGACTATCAAGGATCAGTTACTTCTTGCATGTTTCGAATTAATAACATCAAGACTTTTTAAAATCATTTGTTCTTAAGAGATGAATGACGCAAGACGTGACCATTTCCGAAAATTATAACATCGATGATGTATTTTCCCGGGGAGGTTTTTCCTGAAAGAGACATCATGAAATTATCCGCTATAAAATATATTCTTCATTGATAACCGTTACCGATGAATTAAGGATTACCTATGTTGTGACATGGGAAAAAGGAGGTTTAATGATTACAAAATATCGAATAGGCATCAGCCGAATATTTGTAGTCGCGCTGGTTCTTGTGATAGCTTTTTCCGGAAGTGCATGGGAAAGACAGGAACAATTTATTACTTCAATCCTATTTATGATCGGTTGTGTTCTGGTGGGTATCGCTACCCTTGGGCGGTTATGGTGTTCCCTTTATATTGCCGGCTATAAAAAAGATGTTCTGGTGACAGCAGGACCGTATTCCATGTGTCGAAACCCTCTTTACTTTTTTAGTCTTCTCGGAGCTGTCGGAGTGGGCTTTGCTTCTGAAACACTTACGCTCCCTGCCGTTCTCTTTCTTGTATTTACGATCTATTACCCATTTGTTGTAAAAAGTGAAGAAGCTGAACTGCGAAAATTACATGGCAACAAATATAATTCATACTTTGGGACTGTGCCACGATTTATTCCGAAACTGTCAAATCTTCAAGAACCTACGGAATACGTTGTAAAACCGGTTATCTATAGAAAGCACATGTTTGACGCTCTCTGGTTTGTTTGGCTTCTCGGGATAATGGAAATTATCGAGTCGCTTCATGAGATAAACATTATGCCGACTATTTATAATTTTTATTAGGCTCTAATTTGCATTTGAAGCGCCACTCTCTTTTAATGCGTAATAAGCATTGTTTATGCTGTAAAATTTAATTGACACAACAAGGCCAATCTTTTTTTAAACCTTCATTGGTAAAAAAATAAATTTCGTATTCTGAAATCCGACATAAATGTCGAAGTAACTATAATTCTTTGTCCTCTATCAATGTATTGTAATGATACGATTAACTATTATTTGCTGTAATAGGTTCGACATATCTTGCCTTTTATAAACAATTTGCAGAAAATAAATTTATAAATCTAATCAATATGTTACATGAAATTTTAAATGATGGCATTAATAATGCTTAAAAACTGGGATTATTTTAGGTAGAAAGTAGAGTATTTATCATGATAAAGAAGTTAACGAAAATATTAGTAGTTTTTATCTCTATTCTATTCATTGCGGGCATAGCCTTTGCGGGAGAGACCTGCGAATCAAAGGCTGCTGTAAAAAAGTTGGTGGGGGAAGCCGAGACCAGTTTCATGAAAAGGTGCGAAGCCGATACCAAAGCTGCCAACGAACAAGCTAGCCGTGAAGCCAATACAACGGATAAGAATATGGCGGGTGTAGCAAAGGACAGCTTATTAAAAATACTGTTTAGCCGGCACAAAATATAGATAACTCGTTTATCCCAACCTAATCAAAACCGATAGAGGCAGAGTCCGAGTGCATGATAAGGCTCGCTAGCTGATACACTTACTGACTCCTAAAGTAGAAGAAACACCTCATCAAAGTATGAAAAGAATCACAACCACCAAACTCATCATCATTTCGGCCGTATTTATTGTCCTGTTCAACAACCTTGCTTTTTTTAGAAACGTCATAGAAGTTTATCCTGTCACCTGGGGTAACATCGGGTTTTTGGCATCCCTGGCGGTTGCATTGACGGGAGTGATCATCCTGCTGCTTACTCTTGTTTCCTCAAGATATACGTTCAAACCCATCCTGATTCTCATACTTTTCATTTCGTCGATTGCCAGCTACTTCATGAACAACTACAACACTGTCATTGATCACACGATGATTCAGAATATCTTTTCGACGAACATGAAAGAAGCTGCTGATCTGTTCAGTTTTAAATTGGTTTTATATGTTGTCTTTTTAGGGTTGTTGCCTGCCCTATGGATTTATTGGGTCAAAGTGAAACACGGCACCGTGAAAGCTGAATTTATATCACGCCTGAAACTCGTCGCGATTACTCTGGCGTTGATATTCTTTTCTGTTTTAATTTTTAGCAAATTCTATACGTCTTTTTTAAGGGAACATAAGCCACTGCGCTATCGAACAAATCCGACATACTCCCTCTATTCCTTGGGGAAATATCTCAACAACAAATTTAAAAATCGGCAAATTGTCCTCAAACATATAGGCCAAGATGCAAAAATTCCGGAAACCGATACGGATCGGGAGTTGATTATTTTGGTGATCGGTGAAGCCGCCCGAGTGGATCGATTTTTCCTCAATGGTTATCCGAGAGAAACCAATCCTTTGCTGAAGAAAGAAGATGTCATCAGTCTGCAAAATGTTAAATCATGCGGGACATCGACGTCAGTCTCCGTGCCCTGCATGTTTTCGATATTTAGCAGGGGCAGTTACAGCGAGAAAAAGGGGCAATCGACGGAGAACTTGCTTGACGTGTTAGGTCATGCCAACAAGGTCAACATTTTATGGCGGGAGAATAATTCCGACTCAAAAGA
>CAZOPH010000049.1:0-13391 GCA_964581635.1 uncultured Smithella sp. | reverse complement strand
ATGCGATGCACATGCGGATAAAACAAAAATACTTACCCTGTTTTCTATTAGCCGTCGCAGCGGTGTGCTTCGTCTTTATATCCCCTGCTTTTTCCGAACTAAAAAAAGTCAATGAGTGCGAACTGGCCCGGGCAAACGCCTCCGTGACGGGTATACCGGTTGCGACCCAATGTTACGGTCTCGTGGACGAAGATACCGACTGCAAACCGGAAGATGCTTTTAAGGCCTGCCCCGGAATGATGTATGAGGACGAGGCCTTATCGGAAGAGGACAGTCTTCGGAAAAGCCTTTATTCCCCCAACGATGAAGAAGAAGATGAGTGGCTGCGGAAAGCGCAGGATTTCATCAGTATTTACAATCCCGTTTATAATCCTTTGTCCCCGATTTCCGTGGAAGCGGGAACGCTGGCCAACGGCGAACCCTATATCACCATCGGTCTGGGCTCTCAGGAAGTCGGATTGGATGAGATGGATATTCTGGTCACCCTGGGTGATGAGGCGGCCAAAGCCGCAGGCGAGGAACAGATTCTCGGCTCCCTTTATCTGGCTGGTCTGCGGGTGAAGACCAACGGGAGCAGCTATGTCACCCTGTACAAGAAAGAAGACCATATGGGTCTGGGCGTCAACGTGGATGCGGCGATTGACCGGATTGCCCTCGACACCCTGTCCTGGGGTGATGCGGATGGTATTCCCGGCGGCAATACCGGCAAAGCCGGGTATGTGGGCTTAAAAGACACAGTGATTGACGGCGTGACCGTATCCGGTCCTGTTGCCATGGACGTGGAGACAGTCCGAACCGGCGAAACCAGCGGGACCTATTCCATTGGCACAAAATATATCCATATCGGGCTGGATAACCTGGATGTCGGTGTGGACTCCATCGATACAACCGCCGTCGTCGGCGACAAAAAGAATTTTTCCGGCGACACCGGTGTGCTCGGCACCCTCTACCTGAAGGAACTGAACCTGAACGTGACCGGCCATCTGGATCTCTACAACGATACAGCCGGGGATATAGCGACCCTGCGTTTTGATTTAACGATTCCCACCTTGACCCTGGACACCCTGGCCTGGGGCGACTCGGATGGTGTAGGTATCTATCAAGGTACAGCCACTCCCAGGCCCGATGCCGGTGGCGTGGGTTTGAGGAACCTGGCCATTGCCAACCTGGCGATTGAGGGTCAGGCAACGGTTGACTCCAAAGTTATTCAATCCATTGAAGCCGGTGACACCGGGATTACCCTTCTTCCGGTTGGCACAGCCTTTGTCAATATTGGATTTACCAAAGTGAATATCAGCATGGGATCCCTGGATGCGGACGTGGCACTCGGGAATAGAAAGGACAATCTCAACCAGGTCCTCGGATCCGTTTATTTGGGAGACCTGAAGATGGTGATGGATGGCACGGTGAAAATCCATACACCGACCCCCTCCACCCAGGGGATCGTCCTGGACCTGGATGTCAAGTTCCAACAATTTTTCCTGGGCACCTTGTCCTGGGGTGATACGGACGGCATCGGCCTCGGCACCCCGGATCCCGTCACAGGCATCAATCCCACGGCCGGTTATGTGGGTTTGAGGGACCTGACGTTTGACGGCCTGAAGATTTTTGGCCGGGTCACCATTGATGTGGCAACCGTGGATTCCTCGGCCCCGATCAATTCGGTAGAAGCGCTGATGTACAGCTATTACGATGAAGCCCACCACATGAGTCCCAGTTTTGTGCATATCGGTCTCGGGACGGGCAATGCGGACATTCTCCCCAGTCCGGAGAACGGCCAACTCTTGATCGCTATGGACTCATTGTCGACTGATGTCGTCCTCGATAACGTCAAGACCTTGGCGAGCACTTCCAGTAGCACACTCGGATCCTTTTATATTAAGGATCTCTCAATTACCGTTAACGGCTGGGTTAATATCGCCGCTCACTAAAACTGGACATAAAGTTTAGGCTTGTGCTGAAGCAATGAGTTGCTAATAAAGGATGCACCGGACAGATAAAGCCGCCAGTGCTTCCTAGAGTTACTCTTCTTCAAATGGTAATCTTCAGTTTTCCACAGTTTCATAAATTTATTGACTTTCAGATGGCCGATGCAAGACGTGACTATTTCCAAAAATTAAAACATCAATGATGGATTTTTCTCATGACGTTCTCCATAATAACTTTGTCTTTTATTTTTCCAATTCATACAACATTCCAAACGGTAATAATTAAAACAGCTCGAACCCTAATTTAACTTGTGGTACATTAATTGAGGTCAGGTACTCTGCCTAAAGAATTATTACTTAATACCTAAATATTTTTACTTCCTGAGGGAATGCAGAAATAAAGTTTATATTAACTAAAGGACGTATGGCAAAAGATAACCTCCCAGGCAATCACATCACAGCAAATAAGCAGATATGCCGGAGATCGTTTCTGAAAAAGGTTACCGCACTTCTGGGTGGGATAACCTTTATGAACGGGGGTTTGTTCTCTATCAAAGGTGCGTTGGCTGAACTCCTTGGAATGAATAAAGGCAATAATCAAGAAAAGCTCATCTTCGTTGCCATTGATGCTCTCCACCCGAAATACTTTGAGCTTGATGCCAGGGGTCGGCCGGGAGGAACTGAGGGAAATTGGCTGATGCCCAATATTCACGCCTTCTTGAAAAAGTCATTATGGTACAGGAATGCCAAGTCCTATCTGCCTGCAGCTACGGACATGAATCATCTGAACGTACTTGCCGGAACATCTTCCGCACAGAGCGGCATCATCAGCGTATGGGCTCAACCCACGGGCTGGGATAAGAATGGAGAGGCTATTATCACCCGCACCAGCATGTCTTTTGCCCGGGATGACAAAGGCAGGCCAGTGGATACACTTTTCCATGCATGGAAGCGGCGCTGGCCTGAATCCAAGACTATGCTCATTACAGGCAAGGAATGGGTGGGCGAAATGTTTCGTGGAAACGGCAGTGCCTTCTCCGGTATTGATATTCTGGTGACAGGGCCTAACCATCCTGATTACTTGAAGCCACCACAGAAGGAGAGTCTTGCAAATCCTCATACAGATCAGGATGCAGCCTGTGACCCGGAATCGACACACCTCGGATTCTTCGGAACTTCCATGGGATTGAGCAACATCACGACACGACTCTATACAGGTCAAGGCAGCCTCCTTACATGGCAGATGGAGCACTTTGCCAATCACTTTCCCCATGACAGTTGGATCGTGGATTCATCCCTGGAAATATTCAAACGCGATAAACCCGATATGGCCTACATTCTTCTTGCCCAATGCGATGATGCAGGGCATGCAATCGGATGCGCATGGGACCCGTCGGAATTCATCAACGTCAATCCGCCGTACGAACCGCCGCAAGGGTGTGAAAACAAGCCCGAGTATCAGCTGGTCAGCAGCAGAAACAAACTCCTTTTCAAAGAGGCCATCCTAGACGTCATTCGTGATGTGGACATCCAGTTCGGACGCCTTATAGATGGTTTGCAAAAGCAGGGGGTACTTGATAAAGCAAATGTCATCCTCTTGAGCGATCACTCCGCGGTCAATCATCTTTATACCGAAGATTTTTCATCAACGGATTGTGTGGGGCTTCTTGAAAGTGCAGGAATAATTACGAAGGGGGGCCCACTGGAAAAGAAGGAGGTGTATGCCTTCAGCGTGAGCAGTTACGGCGTGTTGTACTGGAGGGAAAACAAGGAAAAGATCTCACAGGCTAAAGCGTTTTTGTTGGCTCATCGGGCACTGAACCCCCAGACAGGCAGTAAAGAGTGTCCGTGGTGGGTGCTGGACCGATCCGACATGAAAAATGGTCTGGAGGGAGTGTGCCTGCCTGGTGAGCTCTACCACACCTACTATGTTGATGCTGACAAGGAACAGACGGTCATCTGGCCCGACCTCATCATACTGGCGAAAAACGGTTGGCAGATTCCTGTGTATAACGGACAGATTCCCAATGTCGGAATCAAAGCGCCCACATGGTCTCCTCCCTGGCGCGTGTATAACGGTGGCCATGGATCGGTGGATACGCTTCCCATCGTTGCGGCTGTCTCGATACCAGGCGGGAAAACAGGCGTCCATGATAGACCCATTCGCATTGCAGACCTGGGTATTACAGCCGCCGCTTTGTTAGGTTTAAAACTGAAAAGCACCACGATTGGCAATGATTTGAGCGAAGATCTAATCTGAACACTCTTTTTTAAGCGGAAACAAATTCCATTTGCTGCAAGACCAAAACTTAAGGAAACTAATACTATGCCAGGACTTGAAGAGAATATCAGGAATTTTGCGAGAAAAGCGGGCGCAAGATTGGTTGGCATTGCAGGACCAGAGCGCCTCAGCGGGCCGCCTTCAATCGACCCCTCATACACCATGCGCGGTGCCAGATCTGTGGTGTCACTTGTTCTTCCCATGAATGTGCCCGCCATCTATGATTTCCTGGGCAAGAAATCATCCGGACCGCATAACATCGACCAAGCCCGCATGAATCAGCAAATACATCGCATTGCCAAAGAAACGTCAGATTACATCATAAGCTTGGGTCATAGGGCTAGGGCTGTACCAGCCAACAACACATATCGGCGGGCACTGGACCCCTTCTGTACAAGGCCAAGTTTTTCGCACCGCTTCGCCGCGGTGGTATCCGGCTTAGGCACCTTCGGCCTCTCAGGCAACGTGGTCACCAGAGAATTCGGAGCCGCTGTTTACCTAGGTTCACTGGTGACGGATGCTGTACTAAAATCGGACCCCGTGCAACCGGCACGGCAGGCGATGGATAATCGCTGCCGCACCTGCAAGTTGTGTGATAAGTCATGCACACTGCGCATGTTCGAGGATAATGAGGAAGAGTACCTGTTACTCAACGGTGAACTGCATGCGCGCGGCAAGCGTAACAACGTTGATTTTTGCAACATCTCGTGTTTTGGATTGCATGCTATTTCGCGGGATAAGAAATGGTCCAATTGGGGTCGACACGTGGTCGAAGAGTGGTTGGACAACCAGCCTGATCCGGAGCAGAGAAAGTACATTAGAGGCATATTGATTAGACAGGGCGCGATGAGCGGCGACAGCACGCCGCGCTTCGAGGTCATTCGGCGCATCGGAGCGAAGCTCTGGCCGAAGGAAGATATAGAGGACTTCCTGCCTGCTCCTGAAAATCTGCCTGCAGAAGAAAAAGACATCTACGCCATGCTAGTAAAGTCGCAGGAAAAGCTGGGAGTTTTCGGGCTGAAAGATCCTTACGTCTTGACTTGCGGGCAGTGCGCGCTGATCTGCGGACCAGACTTCAATGAAACGAAGAAGCATTACGATCTTTTGATGCAGAGTGGCTTCGTGGTGCCCGGACCAGACGGACGCATGATGCGCGTGAAGACAATTGAAGAGTATTTCAAAATGAAGAAGATATACCCGGCAAAAGTTGACCGCTCGCAGATGGCCAAGGATGCCGGTGCCTCTGGCTCCGTCTGGTTAAAAAGCTATTTCGGCATTCAGCTGAAGGGCGAAATCCAGAATGCCTTATATCAGGTCAGAAATAGAAAAACTTGCGCCGAAGCCGGGCTGGCGGGCAAAGAGGCCAGACCGCTCTATATCGGCAATCCGGGCTATCTGCTCTCGGTAATTGCATCGGGAAAAAAGAGGCACCGGAAATTGCAAAAAAGCAAAACACGTCAGTGAGAGTTGTATTGCACCTTTCGAATCGTAATTTACAACGTCAGGACGTTTCAAAATCGTATAGGTAAGTGCAACAAACAGTCAGTCTTTTCTTCCCTTCTCTTAATGAGACATTTGGACATAACGCGCATACAAAAGGGCGGCCTCAACGCGATTCCGGATATCGGCCTTCTCGAAGATGTTGCGCAGATGAGTCTTAACGGTTTTGGGGCTTAAGAAAAGCTTTTCGGCGATTTCTTCATTGGTCATGCTATGGCTGATCAGTGCTAGAACCTCCATCTCCCGTGGGGAAAGCATCTCCAGTTTTGCCAGATTCAAATGGGTGAGAGATTTAAGCTGATCTTTGTTCTTCCATACTTCTTTGGTGCATTGATCTAAAACCTGTGTGATCAGCACAGCGTCGAACCAGGTCTCTCCCCATGCCACTACGCGAATGCATTTAATAAGTTGCTCGTCACCCAGCGCTTTGCGGAAAAACCCCTGCACACCCCCCTGGATCATCGCGATAACGTTTTCCTCGATGTAGTGTTCGCCGACGACGATAACCTTCGTGGGTTGCAATTTATCTCTATAGTCAAGGATTCCTTCCAAATCCAGGGCCGCCGAATCCCGCAAAGTGGCCTGATCAAAGAGGAGAATATCCGGCGGCTGATTGATCATTTGCTCCACGAAGGCAACGAACTGTTTCATATCGATCTCATAATCTTTGATGATGATGGATTGGAGGAGGGTGATGTCTTTTTCTCTGCGCAGACGATTCGCAAGTAGCTCCAGATAATTTTCCTCAAGGGCGATTACAGCCAGCTTGATCTTCTTCATCTTCAACCTCCTGCTGATATCCACATTGATGGTCCGCGATCCATAAAACCAGTTCTGGAAAAAACGCTGTTGCTTAATGGGAATTGTTTTACAATTTTATAATTAATGATTTACAGGATGTCAATCATTGATTGTTTATCATCATGGATTGTTTATACCTCAACCCAAAAACTGAATATGGAAATATGAAGCATAATATACTGCTAAGAGGCTATAATGCGAGATTAAATGTTATCATTGATTCCCGGCGCTGCAGTTAAGTGAGACAAGGTGGAGTAAGCATTTTCAACGGTTTGATGACTTTGAAGAATCAGTAATAGGTTTTTGTTTACTTCTTCCTTGGGAGGTTGCTTTGTCGAATTGATTAATGTACAATATTTAAAATGGTAATTGTTAGACTGGTATTTTTTCATTTATGCCTCAGTTTCTCTGTCTTATGCTGTTCACTAAGGAGAAAAATAAATGAGCTCAATCCCTGAACTTGGTAAGAAAGAATTAATTGATCTTCTAAACCGATGTTGGATGACGCATGATGGGGTGTGGTTCTACCACTGCTTGCAGGAATTCGGTATTGAGAAGGCAAACCAGCTGAATAAAGCCGCAATAAAGTCATTGGCTCCCATAGAAATTGAAAGGATTAAAAAAGCCTTAGAGATAAGCAAGAAGATTGAAAATTTTCAGGAGTTAAAAGAATTCTTTGAAAGAGCATCCCCCATGTTCATTCCACCATTTATGAACGCTTCCATGAGTTTCCCGAGAAAAAATGTTTTGCACTGGGCGTTCGAGCCGAATAAATGCTTTGCTTTCAAGGGGATTAGGAGAATAGGTGCCATCGATCAATACGAATGTGGTGTCATTTATAGGGTTGCGTGCTGGTTTGACAGCCTTGGTTTGCAATATTGCGTTACACCATCCGTAGGAAGATGCCTGATGCATACTAGTGGTACCTGTTCAGGTGATTTTGAATTCATGCTCCATTGACGAAAACCTTACTGTTCTGTTATTTTTATTTTTCCCCCGATTCATACAACATTTCAATTGGTAAAATTTACCAAATTATCATAGTAAGCGTTAAGTTCTTTTTGCTGGAATAATAACTACTACAAAGAGGAATTGTATGGCTAGAGCTGACTTACCGTGGTTAAAAGAATATAGTGTCTTCGGAATCCCTCAAACATTCAAACCTTATCCCAATCAACCGGTGTATGACATCCTATACGAGACAGCCAGTAAGTACAAGAATCAGGGACTTATTCAGATGGATTATATGATGACATATCCGGATGTTAAAGATCACGTTGATCGTCTTGCTACGGCTTTACATAATATGGGATTAAAAAGAGGCGACAGAGTTGCTACTCTTTTACCGACTTCAATCCAATTTGTTATAGCGGATTATGCTATTTCAAGAGCTGGCCTAGTTCATATTCCCAGTAGTTCCTTGGAACCGGCTGATCAACTTCAACATAAATTCAAAGAAGGTTTACCCAATGCTTTGATCTGCCTGGATGAATATCTGGACGTTGTCCAAGATATACTCAAGAAAGTTCAGATAAAAAATATCATCGTTTCGAAATTAGCCGATTATTCGCTTAATAAACCGCAAAGCTATCAACCAATGAAAATAAAAGAAGCGGTATGGTGGGAATATCTGATTGTCAATACCTCTTCCAATCCTCCTGTGGTAGCCTTTGACGTGGAGAAAGATCTGGAATTGATTCTTTTCACGGGAGGCACGACAGGACTTCCCAAGGGATGTATGTTAACGCACCGTAATGTGTATGCCAACACCATACAAAACGCGAATGCGATGGGCGGGGCACAAAAGTTGGTAAAAGGCGTTCTTAGCGTATTAATGGGATTGCCTTTTTTTCATTCATACGGTCACTGCACCATGCATAGCATGACCTATGAGGGCTATAATCAGATACTGATTCCCGATGCCAGGGATACGACGGGCATGGTAAGAATGATAAAGAAATATCGTCCGTTTTTACAGCTGGGTGTTCCGACTCAATTCCTTAAATTATCACAGGAAGAATTAAAGGGTATCAACATTTTAGGTATTTCCGGTTCGGCGCCTCTGCCCAAGGCGGTCCAGGAGGAATTTGAAAAGAAGGGTGGCGGAGGCGGCATCATGGAAGGATACGGCCTTTCGGAAATGTCACCGGTTACACATCTAAATCCTTCTTTTTTTCTGCGTATCTTAGGCGGCAGAGTTCTTGTTAAAATCAACAGTAAGTTTCTTCAGATTCCGGGAGTCGTGCCGATTACCAATGCCTTCTTGAGAACTGTAGGCAGTAAAATTGTCGGTTATTTTTTGAGCAAGGGCATGGGCATTTTATCCAAGTTAACCGCCAATGCTAATAAGAAATCAAAGACAAAAGTTGAAAAAAGAGGAACGATTGGTATTCCGATGCCTGATACCGAAATAAAAATTATCGATGTCGATACAGGTAGGGATTTAACATGGAATGAGATGGTCGGTGGTAAAACAGGAGAAATGTGTTTGCGCGGTCCGCAGAGAATGTTAGGTTACTGGCCTAAGGCCGGTAGCGGATTGGATGAGGAAGGATATGTCCACACGGGCGATGTTGTGAAGGTTGATGAAAATGGTTATTTCTATATTGTTGACAGAACCAAGGATATGATCATTGTTTCAGGATTTAAAGTATATTCCAGAGAGATCGACGATATCCTGCAAAATTATCCCGGCGTGGAAAGAGCCGCGATCATAGGTATTCCCGATCCGGAAAGACAGGGCAGTGAGTGGGTTTGTGTATTTATCGAGCCACGGAGCGGATGTGAAAAGGACATTACTGAAGAAAAGATTATTAATTATCTGAAAACCACAGTGGCAAAATATGCCGTACCGAAGGTCGTACGGATAGTTGATGCTATCCCCCTTACCGAAGTGCAGAAGGTAAATAAGAAATTGTTGCGCCAGATGGCTGAAGAAGAATTTAATTCGTTAGCCAATATATCTGCCTAGTAAAGTATTTGCTGGCATTGCCAAGATGCGGAGCATATATTCTGCTCTCATTAGAGGTGTACCTTTCAAGTAGTAATTCTCAACAAAAATTATTCTCAAACTTATTTTTTCGTAGGTAGAATCTGTAACTTTTTTGGTTCGCATAGAATGTTATAATAAAAATTTTATTGATGTCTTTCTGCAGCACACAATTTTAATATTCCTAATTTTATGCTACGGTACAACGTATAACTGTTAAAAAATCATTATCTGGTTCAGATTGCATGATTGTTGTTGGTCTTAGAGTGAAGTCATGAAAAAACTTCTATTAGAAAGAACGTATGGCCATATGCCGACTCCGACAAATACGGTTGGAACTATGGGATTATTTGTATTGTTTTACTTATTTTTTGCCAGAAAAATTATGACAATGCATTAAGGAGGATTGATGGAACATTTTAAAATGTACATTGGAGGCGATTTTGTTGACTCTGTGAGTGGCCGGACCAGAGAATCCATTGACCCGGGCATTGGCCTGCCCTTTGCCACATTCGCCTATGGCAATGCCGCGGATGCTCAAGCAGCTATCGACGTTGCACGTGAGACTTTCGATTCAGGTGTGTGGAGCAATTTAATTCAGGAAGAACGCTCACGAATCATCATGGATTTTTCCGATCGGCTAACCAAATACATTGTCAGAATTGCATCGTATGAATCCATGGATTCAGGGGGACTCATAAACAGGACAGGTGCTGAAGTGATCGGCAATGCCATGACGGCGAGGAACCTTGCCTGGTATGCAGCCCATGAATTCAAATGGCACGAGGAGATCCGTGTCCCATGTTCGCTTGCCAGCCCGGGAAGAAATTATATCCGCAGGGAACCTATCGGTGTTTGCGTGGGCATCATTCCATGGAATTTCCCCTTTAACATGGCCATGTGGAAGATACTCCATGCAATAACCATGGGGAACACGATCATACTGAAACCTGCAACCGACACGACACTGAGTGCGCTCATTCTCGCTGAGGTGATAGCAGAAAGCAGGATACCTAAGGGCGTGGTAAACATCATCACTGGTGCAGGCAGCGAAGTGGGCCAGGTCTTGTGTACAAATCCGAAGGTGGACAAGATCGCATTCACTGGCAGCACTGAGGTGGGTCGGCAGATCATGAAGATGGGTGCGGATACCATCAAGAAGGTGACACTAGAACTGGGCGGAAAATCCGCAAACATCATCTGTGAAGATGCCAAGATGGATCTTGCAGTGGACGGTGGTCTGTTCGGCACGTTCTTCCATTCAGGCCAGATCTGCGAATCAGGCACGAGACTCCTTGTTCATAAAAAGATATATGATGAGTACATAGAGAAGTTCTTGAAAAGGCTCTCACAGGTGAGGATCGGATATCAGCTCGACCCTGCAACCCAGATGGGGCCGCTCGTAAATGAAATACAGCGCGCCACTACGGAAAAGTATGTCAAGCTCGGAGTTGAAGAAGGCGCTAAGATTATATACGGCGGGAAAAGGCCGGAAGGCGATCAGTTTGCAGCAGGATTCTACTATATGCCGACCGTCTTTGCCGAGGTCGATAACAAGATGCGCATCGCCCAGGAAGAGATTTTCGGTCCTGTGGTCTGCATCATGCCGTTTAACGATGACGAGGAGGCCATGTCTATCGCGAATGACTCCATCTACGGGCTAGGCGGCGGGGTCTTCTCAAATGATATCGGACGTGCAGAAAGGATTGCCTCTCAAATCAAAACCGGTACTGTGTGGATCAACGACTATCATGCCTTTGCCGATGTCATGCCTTTCGGTGGCTACAAGCAATCCGGCATCGGAAGGGAATTTGGGGAATATGGGCTTGGTGAATACACGCAGATAAAGAGGGTCCATATCTGTCCGTTATCCGACGGTATACAGAAATATACCTTCCCGATCATGTTCGATTATCAGCATCCTGCCCAATCGTTTATGTTTGAAGGACCGACAAAGGTTGTAGGAGGTCCTGATAGTATTATTGCCCTGCAGTACGAGATATCCAGGCTCAACTGCAAGCGTGCTGTCATTATTACGGATAAAGGTATACGTGATGCAGGCATTCTAGACAAGGTTCAGAAGGCCATAGGCAGCATGTGCGTTGGCATATTCGATGAGGTCATGGAAGACTCGGGATATAAGGTTATAGACAAGGCCGTCGAATTCTGCAGAAACCTGAATGCAGACATACTAGTGAGTCTCGGCGGCGGAAGCTCTATCGATACGGCAAAGGGTGTGGCCGTGACACTCACCAATGGGGGAAAGGCCATCGACAACATCACCCTCTATAAGCTCGTGAACCCCCTTATACCACATATTGCAATACCCACCACCGCCGGTACTGGAAGCGAGGTGACCAATATTGCGGTCATAAAAAATGAGGAGATCGGCAGGAAATTCAATATCGCTGAGAACGTTATCTATCCGAACGTAGCCATACTCGATCCGCATCTGACCGTAAGCCTTCCAAAGATACTCACTGCTGCAACAGGGGTGGATGCGCTCTCCCATGCCATAGACGGGATGTGTTCCATCATGAGAAACACTATCTGTACAGGGCATGGGCTTAATGCTATCCGGCTGATCACAAAATATCTTCCCATTGTTGTGGAAAACGGTCACGATGTTCAGGCAAGAATGCAAATGCAACTTGCCGCATCAACAGCTGGTTGGGCTTTTTCAATACCATCGACTATACTTACGCATTCCCTTGCCCATACCATCGGCGCAAAATACAAAATCCACCACGGCACTCTGTGCGGCGTCTTCCTTCCTCATGTAATGCGATTCAACCGGGACTATTGTACTGATGAGCTTGCAGCTACAGCAGAAGCCATGGGGGTAAAGATAGTGGGTATGTCGAAACAGGAGGCCGCATCAACAGCCGCGGATGCCGTGGCTGATTTGATCAAGAGAATAGGGCTTCCGACACGCCTAAGTGAACTGGGTATAGCTGAGGCCGAGATCGGCATGATCGCGCTTGATGCCATGACAGAGATTCCCACACTGGCCAATCCGCGCAAGTGCACGGTTGATCTTATCGATGGTGTCATCAGGCAGGCCTTCTGATAATGTTTAAATATATTGGGCATGGTGCCGGCCAACAGGTACCATGCCTCTCTTCATAATAAGTCAAGACTTTTATTGGGGGATCCAAGGTATTCGGAAAAATGGAAGCCATGACCAGAATCTCAATAGAAGAATCAGATTGTTATGTTAGAAGATATTCAGCATTGAATTATTGTTCTCCCGCTGAGTTTGAACGGAGAGTATGTGCAACTTAAGAGAATGTCAACTTTTTCGGGACAGGTAAAGATCAGTACGTAATCCTCAATTATTTTAAGCATAACAATTGTTGACTCGCAGGTGAAACGGTTGTCAAGGCAAGACTTAACTTGAACATTGTCTGCCAAGTCAATGATAAGTCAGCACATGTTATAGATATATTTACTATGCTATATAATTTTTCTTTATTTTATCAAGCTAGAGTAAGGATGTTCTATGTATTTTCTACTTGCTGATGCAGTTGTGGTGTTTCACTTTTTGTTTATTGCCTTTGTTGTTGCAGGTGGCTTGTTTGTTCTGCGCTGGCCCTGGGTGGCCTGGGTTCACCTACCGGCCGCCTTCTGGGGCATGTTCATTGAATTTACCGGCTGGATTTGCCCGCTGACCCCACTTGAAAATCATCTGCGCAGTCTCGGTGGTGGCAGTACATATAGGGGAGACTTTATCGAGCAATACCTTGTTCCAGTGATTTATCCATCCAGCCTTACAACCTTTATGCAATATATACTTGGCGGCTTGGTCATAGCCATCAACTTGATTATCTACGGCTTTATTTTATACAAACATTTCTTCAGTAAGACAAAATCATCCGATCATTAAAGTGAC
>CAZOPH010000048.1:0-13537 GCA_964581635.1 uncultured Smithella sp. | reverse complement strand
AATCCCCTGATGCTGATTGCCATCAGTCTGGCTTTGCCCCTGATGTTTTTTTCCACTGACGTCCGCCGTTGGAGCAGGCTCGCGGGAAAATCACTGCTTTCCTTCGGGTTGCAGACCGTGGCGATCATAATGGTCGCCACCCTGGGTTTTTTCATCTTCCGTGACTGGGTGGGAGCAGAGACCTGGAAGCTGGCCGGCATGTTCGTCGGAGTTTACACCGGGGGAACAGTGAACCTGGGCGCCATTGCCACGGCGTTGCGTACCGATCAAACCCTATATCTAGCTGCTCACACATCCGATGTGGTGGTATCTACCATCTATCTGCTCTTTCTGATGACCATCGGACAACGGATTTTGCTTAAATTTCTGCCCGCCTTCCAGCCGGCTGAAACCGCGTCGTTGGAAAAGGACCCGGATTTCGATTCGTACGCAGGTATATTCGAAAAAAAGACTTTTGTTCCGCTCCTGGGCGCCCTGGGACTTTCGGTGCTGATCTTTATAATGGGCGGCTTATCCTTTCTGATATGGAAAGAGGATATAGCCTTTGTGGTGGCGATCCTCGCCATATCCACGCTGGGCATCGCTTTTTCGTTTATTCCCGCAATTCGGAATATCCGGATGACATACCAGATGGGTAATTACTTTATCCTGATATTCTGTCTTGTCGTGAGTTCGATGGCAGACTTCAACCGGCTGGTGTCCACCGCCCCGATCATGCTCGTCTATGTGACCTTCACCATATTCGTATGCCTCCTGCTGCATGTGGTACTAGCAAAAATATTCACGATCGATGCGGATACGGTCATCATTACATCCGTTGCAGGAATCTGCTCGCCCCCTCTCGTCCCTATGGTCGCTTCGGCGCTGAAGAACAAGGAGGTTATAGTTTCCGGGGTGATTACCGGTATCATCGGCTGGGTGGCGGGAACATACCTCGGTATTACTGTGGCCTATATCCTTCGCGGGTTCGGCATTTAATCAACATACAACATTCAGGAGGACATCCATGAAACTCTATGAATTTACAAAATCCTACCAGTTTTTTGAGGAAGCCCAGAAATATGTGCCCAACGGCATCTACGGGCCACGCACTCCGGCCTTCCTCACCTTCGGCTCTTATCCTGCCTTCATTTCACGCGGCGAGGGATGCAGAATCTGGGATGTGGATGGAAACGAATACATCGACTACATGTGCTCTTTCGGAACCAATCTTCTCGGACTCAAACACCCGAAGGTGGACGCAGCGGCAAAAGTACAGTGGGAAAAAGCGGACTGCTTCACGTTGCCTTCCGACCAGTGGCTGCCTCTGGCAAAAAAAATTGTGGGGACCATCAACGGTGCCGACTGGTGTGTCTTCGGCAAAAACGGCTCCGACGTGACCTCTTACGCGATCACGCTGGCCCGGATATTCACAGGGAAAATGGACATACTGCTGGCGCAGGGTTCTTATCATGGCTCCCACTTCTGGTGCCAGCCTCATGGGCAGGGAGTGCCGGAGGAATGGAAAACCCATGTTCATTATTTTGAATACAATAATGTGAACGACCTCAAACGGGTTTTATCGGAACACAGCGGGACCGTTGCCGGTATCATGCTCACGCCGCACCGGCACGACGCCATGAAAGACCAGGAGCTGCCGACAAAAGAATTCGTCGATGCAGTGAACACACTTGCCCAAAAGGACGGGTTCATGATTATCGTTGATGATGTCCGCTGCGGATTCCGGCTTGAGCTTGAGGGGAGTTCAAAGCATTACGGTTTCAACGCCGATATCCAGTGCTTCGGCAAGGCCATGGCAAACGGTTATGCCATCTCGGTGGCTGCTGCCCGGCGTGAGCTGATGGAGTCGGCAAAAAATATATTCTTTACCGGTACCCATTTTTTCTCCGGTGTTCCCTTTGCGGCGGCCTTGGCGTGCATCGACGAAATTCAGGCCAGCGGCGCAATCGAGTATATCAGAAAAACAGGAACCATGCTGATGGATGGCCTCAGGCAAACTGCCAACGCTCACGGCGTGTCCGTCCGTGTCACCGGACCACCGGCAATGCCTTACATGACCTTTGCCAATGATCCTCTTTTTGAAAAAAACCGGTTTTTCTGCGGACAGGCGGCGCGGCGTGGCATCTTTTTTCACCCCCATCATAATTGGTTTGTGTGCGCGGCCATGAAAGAATCCGACATTCTCCAAACAATTGACGTGGCCTCGGTTTGCTTTAAACTTACGAAAGAGAAATTTGGTGGCTGATATGAAATGGTACCACATTGGGATAAAAGCGAGGGACAGCGAAGCATCCATCAAGTTTTACCGGGACGTCATGGGGCTTGCCATAGTCGATACGGTGGAGGTTTGGGGAAAGAAATTCACCTTTGTGGGCAATGACACCATCCAGATTGAAATTGAGCAGGCCAATCCCGGTGATACCCAGGCTGATCCTTCCAAGATGACCGGACTGAACCACTTCAGCGTGGTGGTGGACGATATACACAAATTTGTGAAGAAAGCCCGCGGGAAGAGTGCCGACGTGCTGATGGCACCGTTTAATCCACGGCCCGATCGTTTAACTACCTTCATCAAGGATCCGGATGGTGTCCTGATCCAGGTTATCCAGTATGTGATGTGAGTGGCATAAAAAGGCCAGTCATCGAAAAAATGCATGGCAAGTTGGTTCCCCAAATATAAAAAAGGAGGTCTATGCGCGATGTCGGAAGAAACCCACAAAAGAATTCATGACGAAAAACATCTGGACAAATTGACTATCAAAGAATTGCGGGATATTGCCGCCGAGTTTCCCCATGAGCGGGCGATCCACGACATGAAGAAGGAGGAACTCATCGCCTTCATCAAGGAAGCGAAAGGCATCAAGGATGAAGCGCCCCTTAAGAAAAAGAAACATGTGGCGAAAATCAAAATGTCCAAGCCTGAACTCAAGGCGAAAATCCGTGCATTGAAAGGTTTCCGACGGCAGGCACTCGAATCCAGTGAAACCGAAAAAGCCGTCCTGTTGCGTCATCAGATCAGCAGACTGAAAAAGATATCACGCCGCGTTGTGGCAGCGTGACAAGTAATACATGGCGTGTGACAGAGGCGCGAAGGCCGGTGCAGGCATCTGCAAAAGGCGATAGGTAATCGGTGGGTGATTTCCTTTCAATCCCCGCCCTAGATGGGCGGGGATTGAAAGGAAAAAGAATGAGACGAAGTTTCCTTCGATTACAGCATTTCAATAGAGGTAGCCATCGATACCCCGCCCCCGCCGCACAAAGTGGCCATTCCCAGCGACTTGCCGTGTTTTTTCATGGCGTGAATCAGCGTGACCATAATGCGGCAACCAGTGGACCCTACCGGATGTCCAAGGCCGATACCCGATCCGTTGATATTGGTAATTTCCCGGTTAATGCCCAATTCTTTCTCGCAACCCAGATACTGGCCTGCAAATGCTTCGTTGATTTCCATTAACTCAAAAGCATCCAAGGTAAGCTTCGGGTCATTTTTAAGCAGGTTTTTTACGGCTGGAACCGGGCTTAAGCCCATTACGGAAGGATGGCAGGCACCACGTGCTGAGGAACGGATTCTGGCAATCGGCTTTAATCCTAATTCTTTGGCTTTTTCAGCCGACATGATGATCATGGCTGATGCGCCATCGTTGAGTCCGGAAGAGTTGCCTGCCGTTACCTTGCCTGTTTTGGGAATAAATGCCGGCGGTAATTCCTGTAACTGTGCCATCGTCAACCCCGGGCGGAAATGTTCATCCTTGTCGAAGATAATGGGCGGCTTGCCTTTTTTCTGGGGGATCTCAATGGGTACAATTTCTTCTTTGAAATCACCATTCTTGGTAGCGCGCTCGGTGTTGTTATGACTGCGCAGAGCGACTTCATCCATTTCCTGGCGGCTGATGTTCAAAAGCTGGGCGATAAGTTCTGTGGTGTGACCCATGATATAAGGCTTCCCTTTTAAACTCTCGAAAGGCTGGCCTGATTTGACGGGGCCATCGTCCGATAATGGCATCACATAGGAGCCGCAGTGCAAGGCACGGATCAGGGAGTCCACTAAAGCGCTGTCCTGAAGGCGGCAGCCCCATCGTGCATCAAAACTGGCATAGGGGGCGCCGGACATATGCTCAAGGCCGCCGGCCAGAATGATATCAGCCATACCGCTTTGAATCATCGCCATGCCGCTGAGAACGGCTTCCATACCCGAAATGCACACGCGATTCACGGTGACAGCGGTCACGGTATCCGGAATGCCTGCTAGAAGAGCCGCCACGCGAGTGGTATTGAGTGTATTAGGGTGTTCAAGGCAGCAGCCGAACCTGACATCATCAATCGCGGCCGGATCTATTCCGGCACGCTTGATGGCCTCTTTCATGACAACGGCCCCGAGACGGGCTCCGATCATGTTCTTCAATGTGCCTCCGAAAGTTCCAATAGCTGTTCTGCACGCCGACACAATAACTACATCTTTCATCGTATAATCTCCTTTTTTAGTAGAGTGAATAAATCCCTGGGGCCATTTGGATGGAAAGCAAAACAACAATCCAACGCGTGGCAGATCGATTTGGTTTAATCCGTAAATCTTTCCAGAGGGTCTTCTTTTTAAAGCCAGGGTGGGGGAGATGTCAAGAAGTTTTCGGTTATGGACATACGTGTCCGATGAATTTCTGATAAATTGGCAGTAAATTGAGTTAGCATCATCCCTGGGTTGTTGAATATTTTGTTTAAAAACCGGCTGAAAAGACAACTATTTAGTTTCATGTGGGTTGGAACAGAAGGATGAGGAGAGCAAATCTTAGCTCACTTTTCCCGTAGCCCTGCGATATGCTTTACCTGAGCGCTCAGGTTCGTCACGTAGGCGACCCGCTCCTGCAATATGCCGCCCTTGATGTCGTATTCAGTATGGGCCATGTCTTGAATTGCTTTTTCAATGTCGCCGTCAGCGGCGTCCAGGTAGCTTTCAATAAGTTCGAGGTACTGGAAAGTCTCAGACAGAGAGCGTTGCAAAAAATCCTTTGCGTCCTCATGAGTCAGTACCCAACCGTGTCCCAGACAAACTATTTCAGGCTCAATAGAAATCATCAGTTTCAGTGAGTCGATATAGTCCCGGTAGGACGTAAGAAATTCAACCTGCATCTCGCTTCTTGTTTTACCCTGAAGGACACCGCATGCTTCACTGGGAAATAAGGCTTTAATTTCCGGAAAGTAAAAAGCCAGCGAGTCCTTGGTGTGGCCCGGTGTCTCATAAACACGGCAGGTCAGTCCGCCCAGGTCAAATTCGTCTCCTTGCTTCAAGATAAGGTCCGTTTCAAAGGGATGCAACGTCAGATCTTCCCCTGCGATATTGTATTTCATCAGTTCGATATGGTTGGCGCTGAGCCGGTTCATCATTTCCAGTACCGATGGTTTCTGCAGCAGACCGGCAACCCGCGTGTGAGCACCGATCCGGAGTTCGGGAATGTGCCGCTTCAAATAATGCGCAGAGCCAACATGATCATAATGTGAATGTGTTAAAAAGAGATAATGGAGTTGATTACTATCGCCAAAGATGTCCTTGATAGAAGTGAGGTAGCGCGGTCCCAGAAGATTCACACCCGCGTCAATCATCAGATTCTTCTTTTCACCGCGAATAACATAGGTGGGATACCAGGCATTCGGAATCGCGGTGATCCGCTCGTGTATTTGCCCTTTCGCTTGCTGCTTCATGCAATACCTTGTTTCTTCCAGCCGTTGCCACCAGTCCCGGGCTGATTACAATGGAATGGATCGGCCTTATTTTTTAAATTTCCCGGATGGTCTTTAAACCTTTAAAACCGCTGGATGCCCAGACGTTTAAATCATGCACCGTAACATTGCTGGAGCAGACAAACAGCCGCGCTCCCTGCGGTAGGCTTGATTTGTCTTGTTTATCTTTATAAATCTTTAATGAACCGTCATGCAGCAGAATGATGTAATATTCCATTATCCAATATCCCTCTTCATCTTTTTTTATTTTCTTTCACTCAGTTCCAGTAGTATTCCACCGGTGGATTTGGGATGGACGAAGGCGATTTTCGCGCCGCCCGCTCCGTAGCGCGGTTTTTCATCGATCAGTCGCACGCCTTGGGCTTTGAGTTCGGCCAGCGCCGCTTCCAGATTATCAACGCGCAGCGCCAGATGCTGTATGCCTTCGCCGTTTTTATCAATATATTTGGCGATAGGCCCTTCGGGCGATGTAGATTCCAAAAGCTCGATTTCTGAATCCCCTACGGGAAAAAAGCAAACATTTACTTTCTGTTCCGCCACTTCTTCCATGCCTGCTGACTTAATTCCGAGCATTTCATAAAGCTTGGAGCTTTCTGCCAGACTCTTGACTGCAATGCCGATGTGATCCACCTTTAAAATGTTCATGATAATCTCCTTTTTCTAAAACCTCTGTCCTTTCAGGCAATCGAGCACTTTGGCGGCGGCTGTGGTGGGGGTGACGACTCCTTTTTCAACATCGGCCATCAATTCGGTAAGCATTCGGGCAGCAGGACTTTCGTAAAACCATTCCTGCACGCCTTCGCGAACCATGAATTTTAACCATTCCCGTGCCTGTTCCTGTCTTTTCAACTGCAACTCGCCGCTTGCGGTCAGCTTCTCGCGATGATCCAGGATGATTTTTAAAATGTTTTGTAGCCCGGCCATCGTGATGGAGCTGCAAGCGACTACCTGTGGTGACCAGTTTTGATAAGGGGGCGAAAGCAGGTGAAATGCCGTTTCATACTGTCGGCGTGCCATGTTGGCTCTCTCAATATTGTCGCCATCGGCTTTGTTGACGGCCACGGCGTCAGCCAGCTCCAGAACGCCTTTTTTGATGCCCTGCAATTCGTCGCCGCCACCCGCGATCATCAGCACCAGAAAGAAGTCGACCATCGATGCCACGGTGACTTCCGATTGGCCGACGCCGACGGTTTCGATCATGACCACGTCAAATCCCGCCGCTTCACAAACCAGCATCGTCTCGCGTGTCTTGCGGGCAACCCCGCCCAGTGTCTTTCCGGAAGGGGAGGGACGGATAAAAGCTTTATCGTTTACGGCCAGCTTTTCCATCCGGGTTTTATCGGCTAGGATGCTGCCTCCTGTTTTAGGACTACTGGGATCAACTGCCAGAACAGCCACCTGATAACCTTTTTGCGTCAAAAGGGTGCCGAAACTCTCGATAAAGGTGCTTTTGCCCGCGCCGGGAAGCCCCGTGATGCCCAGGCGAAGAGCCTTGCCTGTGAAAGGCATCAGCGCATCCAGAATTTGCCTGGATAATTCCTGATCGGCAGGCAATGAGCTTTCGACGAGGGTGATCGTTTTGGCCAGCATCCGCCGGTCCCGCTCCAGCACACCTTGAATGTAGGGCTGTACCTCTCGTTTTTCCATCTTCATCTCACTTTCAGGTTTGCCCTGTGCTTACTTTTGGAAAATGTCATCGAATGTACGCGGTTTCATCGATCCAGTTGATTTAAATTGTTGTGATTATACCGAAAGGTAGCGGGGTAGGCAATTTAAATTTCGTCGGAGGTTATTGATTCTTCCCGGAGTCAAACATTTTGACGTCACGATGAGTCATGATCTACTTGGCTATTTTTGCCTGAATACGTTCCTGATATTCGGTGATCTCGTGCCGCAGGATATCGAGGTCGGCGATGCGGTCATCAAGTCTCTTGAGATGATTGCCGAGCAGTTCCAAAAGACGCTTGAGTACTTTATCGTTGGATTTTTCATAGGTCCACATGGCTTCGAGCTCCTGCATTTCCGAAAGTGTCATTCCCATGATTTTCAAGCGCTTGATTAATTTCAGGCGTCGCAGATCGACGTCTGTATAGATTCTGCGGCCTCCCTCAATGCGTTTTATGGAATTGAGCAGGCCTATTTCTTCGTAGTAGCGGATGGTCCGCTGGCTCATCTCCAGTTGTTTAGCGAGTTCGCCGATGGACGTAAATTCGTCACTCATGGTTGCTCCTGATTTTTAGAAAGAGATTGCAGAGGCGCGCTGCGGCAGGTCCCTGCGCATTTATGTATTGAATTTTTCTTTCAGCTCCCGCTTCAAAATTTTTCCTGATGGATTTTTGGGTAACTTATCGGCAATGACCACCTTCTTGGGGCATTTAAATCCAGCCAACTTTTCTTTGCAGTGGGCGATAATCTCCTTGTCGCTGAGGGTCACGCCCTTCTTCGGCACAACTACGGCCGCCACAATCTCGATCCACTTCGGATCAGACAGGCCGATTACAGCCACCTCTTCGATACCGGAATACTGGTAAAGTACCTCCTCGACTTCGCGGGACGCAACGTTCTCCCCGCCTGTTTTTATCATGTCTTTCTTGCGGTCCACCACATAGAGATAACCGTCTTCGTCGAACCGGCCCAGATCGCCGCTATGGAACCAGCCGAACTCGAAAGCCTCGGCGGTTTTTTCCGGGTCGTTAAGATAACCGGTCATGACATGGCCGGATCGATGGACGATTTCTCCGACTGTCCCGACCGTAACGAACTTTCCATCGTCGTCCATGAGCCTCGTTTCGACATTCAGAACCGGTTTGCCTGCGGATCCCGGCTTTAAAAGCTGATCTTCAGGTTTCAGGATGGTAGCCACCGGTCCCATTTCGGTCTGTCCGTAATAGTTCCAGAGCTTCAGACCGCGGAACGTGACGGCAAGCTGCTTAATAATTTCCACCGGCATGATGCTGGCGCCATAGGCCGCCTTTTTCAGGCTGGCGTGGTTGTGTTGTCTGAATTCCGGATGATTCAATATCCCGATCCAGACGGTCGGCGGAGCAAACATGTGCGTGATCTGGTATTTTTCGATAAGCCTGATCATTTCCAAAGGATCCGCTTTGTGCATGATGACATTGGTGGCCCCGATGTACAGGTAGGGCATAAGGAAACAGTGGAGCTGGGCGCAATGAAACAGGGGCAAGGCGTGCAGGCTCACATCGTCAGTCTCATACTGCCCGTCGAAAATACAACTGTGATACTGCGACATGAGCGCTCTGTGTGAGAGCATGGCGCCCTTAGGCTTGGACTCTGTTCCACTCGTGTAGGGAATCTGCACGATATCTTCCGCACTGACTTCCACCTGGGGCTCGTCGTAGGTCATGGCCTCCATTTCCGCAATCATGTTGAAGAAGCCCTCAGGAACCAGAGAATCACCCAGGGGGAGCAAGCCCCATTTCTCCACCGTGGTGAATTTATCCTGGTCTTTGGCAATGATCGGGTACAGGATGTCTTCGACGATGAAGATCCGCGAGCCTGAATGATTGATGACGTAAGCGATCTCCTCGGCGTTGAGCATATAGTTGATGGGAACCTGGATAGCGCCGATCTTGGCCAGACCGATCATGCTGATGGGGTAGTAATGCGAATTGTACGCGTAAACCGCAACCCGGTCGCCCTTTTTAACCCCGTAGCTGGTCATGAGGTTGGCAAAACGCCGTGCCTCCCTCTCAAGTTCATAGAACGAAAGTTTCAGATCTCGGAAGATGATGGCGGTTTTATCACCGTATTTTGTTGCAGCCCTCCGGGCCATATCGCCAATGGTGTCACGATAGCAGATGTTGCTCATATTTTTTTACCTTTATCTTATTTATTGATATTTTTTTTCAAACATTTCTTTCATTTTAAACTTTTGAATCTTACCGCTGGCCGTCATCGGGTAACTGTCGACAAATTCCCAGTATTTGGGAATTTTGTGCCGCGCGATTTTTCCTTTGCAGAACTCGATGAACTCCTCTGCTGTTGTTTTGTGGCCGTTTTTCAACTGGATGACGGCCAGCACCTGTTCTCCATATTTTTGATCGGCTATGCCGATGACCTGGACATTGACGACTGCCGGATGCGTGAAGAGAAATTCTTCCAACTCCCGGGGATAAATGTTTTCACCGCCCCGGATGATCATATCTTTAATCCGGCCGGTTACTTTAAAATAACCGTTTTCGTCCACTTTTCCCAAATCGCCCGTATGCAGCCATCCGTCTTTGTCAATCGCCTCGGCTGTGGCTTCCGGCATTTTGTAATAGCCTTTCATTACGCAGGCGCTGCGGGTAATAATTTCGCCCTGTGTGCCTGCCGGTAATTCTTGGCCGTTTTCCGGATCAACAATTTTACCTTCGATATCCGGTAGGAGACAGCCGACGGTTGCAACGCGCAGATCAACCGGATCGTCGCGCCGTGTCATTGTCATAACCGGCGAGGACTCGGTCTGGCCGAAGGCAATGACAATTTCGGAGCAGTGCATTTTCGTGTTTACCTGATTCATGGTTTCGATGGGGCAGGGCGCTCCTGCCATAATGCCGGTGCGCAGGGATGTCAGATCGTAGCGGTCGAAATCGGGATGATGTAAAATGGTTACAAACATTGTCGGCACGCCGTTGACCGCCGTGCATTTTTCTTGCGCCATCATTTCCAGCGCTTTTTGCGGATCGAAATATTCCAGGATCACCATAGCAGAGGCATGATACACGCAATTGAGTGTGCTCATGACGCAGCCGAAGCAATGAAAGACAGGCACCTGAATCAGCAGGCTGTCTGTTTCGGTCATGCCCATCACATCGCCGACCATTCGTGCGTTGTTGACGATGTTATGATGCGTCAGCATGACACCCTTGGGGAAACCGGTCGTCCCGGAGGTGTATTGCATATTGATCACATCATCATCGGACAGAGAATTCATCCGGTCATCCAATTCCTGCTCTGTTATTTTCTCGCCCATGTTGATCAGATCGGAAAATTTGAACATGCCGGGCGGATTTTCTTTTTCGCCGATATAAACGACGTTTTTCAAAAGCGGCAATTTGGCGGAAACGAGTTTTCCGGGCTGATGAGAATCGAGTTCCGGTAGAATTTTACGCACTGTGTCGTAAAAGCTGGTGTCGCGATACGCATCAATGAGAAACAGCGTCGTGGAATCGGATTGCTTGAGAATGTATTCCAGCTCGTGCGACTGGTAATTGGTATTGATGGTGACCAAAATGCCGCCAACCATACCCAGCGCAAATTGCAGATAAACCCATTCCGGGACATTGGTTGTCCAGACGGAAACGTGATCACCGCGTTTGATGCCCAGTGCCAGAAGCCCCCTAGCCGTTTTGCGGCATTGATCATACAGCTGACTGTAATTGTACCGGACATTAAATTGAGGGCAGATAAGGGCGGGGTTTTCGGGGAAGCGACTGACCGTGTCTTGAATCACATCGCCCATCGTTTTGTTTACAAAACTGGACATATAAAGTACCTCAAAATTTTATTTTAAGCATCAAGCTCTTTGCCGAACATGATTCGGTTCCGGCTCAATGGCTAATTCTAATCAAACGCAATACAGAATCACTTAACGTAAACTGGGTTCAGTATGCACTGATTTTTAAATTGTATCAATTGATTTTTATGTAAGCGCGAATATCGTAAGAGGATATAAAGAATATAAATGTTTTTAAATTAAGTATTTAGTTGCTGAACGTAAAAAATGCACGATTTTGATTGATCATGGTTGATACATGACGGTGCTGTCGGGAAAACAGGCGGTTAACGTAAAAAATCATTTGGCGAAAAAAATTAAGCGGTTTTATCTTTACTTGTTCAGGAAAATCTGCTCAACGCGGCGGAAGTCAGTTTTTCCGGTGGCGGTTCGCGTGATGGATGAAACAATCTTGATGCGGCGGGGCATGGCATAAGGTTCGAGCTTTTCCAAAATCATTCTTCTGAGCTGGACTTCAGTGAGCTCGCAGGCAACCAGCGCTGCAATAACATTTTCACGGCCTTTTTCAGCGGGCAGTGCGATGACCACCGTGTCGCGCACAGTGGGTAACGTCTGGATTTTGTTTTGGACATCCAACAGATCAACACGTTTGCCGGCTACCTTGACAATACCGTCGGCGCGTCCCAGCAAAATAAACAGGCCGTTTTTATCCGGCTGCACTTCATCGCCGGTTACACAAAAGCCGTCCGTGTCTTTTTCCATTTCTCGGGAAATAAAATCGGAGCGCACGGCCAATCTTTTACCGGACAGACGCCAGGATACGACATCCGCGGGTTTCCAACTGTCTGTGTTTTCGCTGATGTTCCGCGAGGCGATGCCCCCCGTTTCAGTGGAGCCATAGATTTCATGGATGCCCAAGCCGGTTTTTTTTAGAAAATAGGTCGCATCGGAACGGTTTAAAACACCGGAAGAAGAAAAAGCGATTTTAAGCGATGGCGTGGCTAGATTATCGACTTTTAAAGACCGGTAGTGAATCGGAACGCTGACCAGGACGGTGGCCTTGTGCCGGTTGATGGTGGAGATGATTTCCTGTGGAAATGTATAAATCTCAGACAATACACGGCCATGCGAGACAAAGGGTACCAGGATAGAAAACAAAAGACCGTAAATATGATAAGGCGGAACAGTCGTGATAAACAGGTCTTTGCTCGTCAGTGCGAATTTGTCGCGCAGATAAAAAGCTTCTGCAAGTAAATTACGCGGGGATTTGGACCATGCCCTGGGTTTGCCGGTTGAGCCGCCCGTGAAAAGTCTTAAAAAAGATTGATCGGGGTCTCGCATGTCATCCGGACTCAAATCATGAATATTGCCTGCGAAAGGTGTAATGATTTCCACGCCGGGCATCTCTTCGGGATGATCGGTGATGGCAGCGTCAAAGCCTGTCACATCATACATTTCCATCAGGGCATGTGAGGAAAAGGCATAAGGTAAAATAAGTTTGCACGCACCGGAAAGTGAAGCCAGGACGGAAGCGGCAACCACGGCTTTATTTTCCGTGCACAGGCAGACAGACTTTTCCGCACCGCGCCTGGTTAGGGCTTTCTTTAAACCGGCGGCCAGTTCAAAGATTTCGCCATACGTGGATCCGGAATATGTGAACTCTTTTTGACACAGAGTCTTTGATGGACACAGGATTTTTTTATAAGCGGGAATAAAGGGGTCTTTTTCTTCTAGGGTCATAGGAATTTAAATTGATGAAATATTTTTTGGATTATCTATTAGAAATAGGGGAAAAAATCAATACGCGCTTTTCAATGAAGGCGGATGTCTGGCCATTCCCGTGTTTGATCGTGGACGATTCACAATGTTTTTTGTTGACTTCTGAGTCATTTTCTCATTAATTCAAATAAAAAAGGAAAAAGCCGATGATCGATATCGAATCATTGATTCCGCATCGTGAACCGATCAAAATCATCACGGAGATCATAGAACTAAACGATAATAGCGGCAGCACCTCAGCTGTGGTTAATGAACACTGGCCACTTTGCGACGGCCGGGCAGTCCGCTCGCTTGTTTTAATTGAAGCCATTGCCCAGACAGCCGCTCTGGTGGAAGGTTACAAACGAAAAAAACAAGGTAAAGACGGCACAAAAGGCTGGCTGGTCGGTATCAAGTCCGCAGAATTTAAACAGGATTGCATTGCGCTGGACACACGAATCACGGTATTTGCCCGCAGTTTATATGTGTTTGAGCAATATGGTGTAATCGAAGGCATTGTGAAGTCGGGTGATGATATTCTGCTTACGGCAATACTTCAGGCCATGCGCCTGAATCATGACGTAT
>CAZOPH010000047.1:0-13634 GCA_964581635.1 uncultured Smithella sp. | reverse complement strand
GTCATTACCGGCAATGGCAAGGGCAAAACGACCTCTGCTTTCGGCCAGGCCCTGCGCGCCGTAGGACAGGGATACAAGGTTTTCATCATGCAATTTATGAAAGGCCGCGATTACGGCGAGTTTGTGGCCGCCAAGAAATATCTGCCGCGTCTGACGGTCCGTCGTTCGGGCCTCGACAGTTTCGTCATGCGCGATAAGCCCGCTCCCGTGGATATTGAACTCGCCCGGCAGGGCTTTGAATTGGCGAAAAAAGCGATCGCTTCCGGCAAATACAATATGGTCATCCTCGATGAAATCAATGTGGCGATTGACTTTAATCTCATTCCACTGGAAGAGATGATTCGTTTGATTAAAAATAAGCCGTCCGGGCTCGATCTGGTTCTCACCGGCCGATATGCAGCTAAAGAGATTATTAAACTTGCCGACACCGTCAGCGAGGTCAAAGAAATCAAACACCATTATACCGCCGGCATTAAGGATCGGGCAGGTATTGAATATTAATAAACACTCTCTTAAATGAACGGAGAAAGATTATGTTTGCCTGGCTTACCAGTCCTGAAGCCTGGATTGCCCTCGGAACCCTGACAGCCCTGGAGATCGTTCTGGGCATTGACAATATCATTTTTATTTCCATTCTGGTGGGGCGTCTGCCCGTCGCAAAAAGAAACTTTGCCAGAAACACAGGGCTGATACTGGCCATGCTCACCCGACTCGCGCTGCTTTTTTCCATTGTCTGGGTGTCCAATCTGATCCAGCCGTGGTTTACAGTTCTGGGGCAGGAGATTTCCGGACGCGATATTATCCTTGTCGGGGGAGGATTATTCCTGCTGGCCAAAGCGACGCATGAAATTCACAGCAACTTGGAAGGAATCGAAGACGAAAAACCGAAACTGAAAACGACGAAAATGGGAGCGGTGCTATTACAGATTGCCATCCTCGATATTGTGTTTTCGCTGGATTCCGTTATCACCGCGGTAGGTCTGGCCCAGCACATCTCGATTATGGCGATTGCGATCATTATGGCTGTTGGCATTATGTTGTTTGCCGCCAAGCCGATTGCGAATTTTGTGGACGCTCACCCGACCATTAAAATTCTGGCTTTGTCTTTTTTGATTCTGGTGGGCGTCACATTGATTGTTGAAGGCTTCGACGTGCATGTACCGAAAGGCTACATCTACTTTGCGATGGCTTTTTCCGTGGCGGTGGAAATGCTCAATCTGCGTTTGCGTAAAAAACAGGTAAAGCCGATCCAGTTGCGAAAAGAAATCACGGAGTAGTTCCATGCATCGCAAATTTATTTGGGCGGCATGCGCAGCGCGCCGTCCAAACGAATGCAGCAGCCGTTCAGCATGGTATTTTCAATCACATGCAAAACCATCCGGGCAAATTCCACAGGCCGGCCCAGCCGCCTGGGGAAGGGAACCCCACTGGCCATGCCCTCTTTAACCGTCGCAGGTAAACCGGCCATGAGCGGCGTCTCAAAAAGTCCCGGCGCAATTGTGGCCACCCGAATGCCATAGTCAGCGCATTCCCGCGCTATCGGCAGCGTCATCCCAACAATGCCGCCTTTGGATGCGGCATAAGCCGCCTGACCGATTTGCCCGTCAAATGCGGCGATGGATGCGGTATTTACAATCACACCCTTTTCACCCTCATGATTGGGGTTGTTGTTCACCATCTGCTCGACGGCCAGGCGAATCACATTCATCGTTCCCACCAGATTGATCTGGAGAACCTTATTAAATAATGACAGTGGTAGAGGGCCTTTTTTGCCCAGAACTTTGGCTGCATCCGGCACGCCTGCGCAGTTCACCGCCACATTCACTGTCCCGAATTGATCAACGGTTTTTTTGACGGCCTGACGAACGGAATCCTCGCCCGTCACATCAGCATGGGCAAAAATAACATGATTCGGATCCGAAGCCGCCAACTTTTCACCCTTGGCGGCATCCATATCGACAACAGCAACTTTTGCTCCATGACGCGCCAATTCCAGCACCGTCGATTCCCCCAGTCCCGACGCTCCGCCGGTGACCAGAGCGACAACTTCCGTTATGTTCATGGTTCCTCCCTTGAAACACTGATAATGTTTTACGAATCAAAATGCCCCGCCCTAAATGAAGTCAGTATCCCTAAACAATCTCCCTGCCGATAATCATATCCTGCACTTCACGGACCCCTTCATAAATATCGATGATGTGTGCATCGCGCGCCAGTTTAGATATTTCATAATCCGTGGTGTAACCATAACCGCCATGGAGATGCAGACCTTCATTCGCGCAGAAAACGGCCGCTTCCGCACAGGTGTTTTTCGCCAACGACGCATAGATGCCGGCATCTTTGGCTTTTTCCTGAATTTTGTAACAGGCTTTTATCAGGGATAACTCCGCCAATTCAACTTTTTTCCACATGGTGATGAGCATATCCCGGGCTACCGGCA
The DNA here is from genome assembly GCA_964581635.1 of uncultured Smithella sp. GTDB lineage: Bacteria > Desulfobacterota > Syntrophia > Syntrophales > Smithellaceae > UBA8904. The sequence continues at coordinate 11,194 of CAZOPH010000047.1, read as the reverse complement.
GATCGCAGATGCGCTGGCCAAATTGTTTGCGTTCGCGGGTGTAGGCGAGCGTCAAGTCCAGCGCTCTCTTGGCCAATCCCAGACCGATGGCCGCAACCATCGGACGCGCGAAATCGAGCACGTCGATGATATATTTAAAACCGAAACGCCGATCTCCAATGATCTGATCGGGCTGAATGATAACATCCTCAAAGGTAACACTGGCTGTGTTGGACAACCTTTGCCCCAGTTTTTCTTCTGGTTTGCCAATAATAATTTTACCGCCTCCAGGGAGTTTAATTTCCCGGGTGGTGTTCCCGACATCGGGAAGATCGGTGGAGGTCATAGGTTCCACTGGAATGACCACACAGGCCATGAAGTTAACGGTGGGCTTGCCTGTTTTGCATAAAACGGTAAACTGAGAAGCATAAGACGCATTGGTAATAAAACACTTGGAGCCGTTTAAAACATAAGAACCATCATCACGCTTGGCGATAAAACTGGTCATCATGGAATTATCGGAACCAGCACCCGGTTCGGTCAAACAAAAAGACGCCAGAAGCGGCTTTTCAACAAAGGGACGAAGAAACCGTTCTTTTTGTTCTTCTGTTCCGTGCTGGCTGATCACAACATTGGCCAGATCATTGCACATGGCGGACGTGGCAATGCCCGTATCGCCGTAAGATATTTCTTTGATGATCAGCGCTGATGAAAACACATCGACATCAAACCCCTTGATCGATTTCGGAATACACAAATTGATCACGCCCATTTCCCAGGCCTTATTGATGATCGGCCACGGAAAGCAATGTGCCTTTTCCAGTTCCAGAATATGGGGCGTAATGTCATTTTTTACCAACTTGCGCACGGTTTCCCTATACAACAATTGATTTTCACTGAAACTTAGATCCATAAACTACCTTTCGTTTACCTTGATCAGAAATTGTTGCCTGTTACTGGATTAAGCTTTGGCCAAGACTCTTTCCGCCGTCGCAAGACTGATTATGGAATCACAAGCAACTCCGATAGTTTTAAAAAAGTCGCGCAGCGGACGTCCCGGACCGATTTCATAAACCCCAGTCGCGCGGGAAGCCAATGCCTGCATGTTATCCCGCCATAATACAGCGTGAGAAAGCTGACTGACCAGGTTGTTGATCACGGAGTCAACGCTTGCGGCGTGAAATGATCCCAGATAGTTGGAAGTCACATGAGAAGCGTTTTGGGCCTGAAACGATTGACTGAAACCTTTCAGGGCTTTGGCAAAAGGCTCTTCAATTTTTTTCATAAAACGGCTGTGAAAAGGTGCGCTGACGTTAAGTTGAACAAACCGGTATGTTTTCGGAACCGGAAATAATCCCTTGCATCGGTTCTCCGCTTCAGGCAAAGCGGCGGCTTCGCCGCTGATCACCACCTGATTGGCGGAATTGATATTCGCGACATCAACCGGCAAATCCTCAAGTATGGCCTTCAAAGCCACGATGTCTATCCCTTCAGATATCACCGCAGCCATGGAGCCCACTCCCACCGGAACAGCTTCTTGCATCAATTTGCCGCGCTGACGGACAATTTGCACCGTGTCGGCAAAGGGCATGACACCCGCGGCGACCAGCGCCGTGAATTCACCTAACGAATGGCCGCCGAAATAGTCGGCTTTGAATCCGTACTTTTCAACAAGTCCCCGAAACATGGCCACTTCGGTGGTCACAATGCAGGGCTGCGTGTACTCAGTCAGGTTCAATCTTGCGTCTTCCTGAAAACAAATCGCTGCTAAATCTAATCCCAGGGCGTCTGCCGCTTCTTCATAGGTTTGACGACACACAGGCATTGAATCGTAAAAATCTTTCCCCATTCCTTGCCTTTGGGAACCCTGTCCGGGAAAAACAACCACTGTACCTTTCATTTCGCTCATTTTAATTCCTCAAAATAACGCTTAAAATGTTCACCCTTCATTTTTTTGTTTTGACGTGTAATTTGCTTTGCAATGAAAACGGATATTAGCATGGAAGAAGTCATGCATCCTGTAAACTGAAGTTGACATTACAATGCTTCATGGTAGAGAGGTATTAAAATGAAGATCAGACTAAGTCAAGTTGAAATTATGTTTCATTTGTTAAGAAATAATTCATGATGATACTGGATAGAGAATTTTATAATCGCCCCACTTTAGAAGTAGCACGAGACCTTTTGGGGAAAAAACTAATCCGGCGGATTGGCGACAAAAAGTTATCCGGGATTATTATTGAGACGGAAGCCTATTGCGGAACAAAAGACAGCGCCTGTCACGCACACCGTGGTCAAACCCTTCGCAATGCGGTCATGTTCGGTCCGCCGGGCTGTGCTTATGTATATTTTACTTACGGTATGCACTATCTATTGAACTTGGTGACAGAAGATGAAGGCAACCCCTGTGCAGTACTGTTGCGGGCTATTGAACCACTTTCGGGTCTTACCGAAATGCAGTCACGCAGAAGACGTCACGGAAAAGAGCTGACCAACGGCCCCGCCAAACTGTGTCAGGCGATGGCAATTGATAAATTTTTCAACGGCTGGGATTTGACAAAAGGCTCGCAATTGTGGTTGGAAAACTATCAAAGGGTTGAATCTCATGCCATCTTATCCAAGCCCAGAATCGGCATTGATTATGCCCGGAAGGAAGACCGGGAATCCCTCTGGCGGTTTCTGATTAAATCCTAACCATCCTCAGTCTGTTTTTGATTTTTTTCTTCCAGATACAGTTCCCGTAATAATTTCCAACTGGCCAGAAAGAATGAGGCAATCACTGGACCGAGAACGAATCCGGAAAATCCAAAAACCGCGATACCTCCCAGAGTAGATAGAAAGATTAACAGCGAATGCATTTGTATATCATTGCCCAACAAAATCGGGCGCAATAGATTGTCCACCAAACTGATTACGATCGCTCCAAAAAGCAGAATAGTAATTCCTTGCCAGATATGCCCCAAAAGCAACATGATGATTCCCGCCGGCGCCCAAATGATCGCCGAGCCGATTGCCGGAACAATTGAAAAACCAACCATCAGCACACCCCAGACTAATGGATTGGCAATGCCGGTAATATAAAAAATCAGGCCACCCAGCAATCCCTGAATACCACCGATCACAAACGTAAACTTCAGGGTGGCCTTCGCGGTAACAAGAAATTCGGAAATAAATGTATTGATGTGACGCTGAGCGACCGGCATATAATGGCTGATGGTGTCGATCAAATGAGCTCCGTCACGTAAAAAGTAAAACAGGCAATAGAGCATCACCGCAAACTCAACGAGAAAAAGAATCGTATTTTCCGTTAAGGCGGAAAGATTCTTAACGATGAAATTGGTGACAGCTTTTAAAAGTTCGACGGATTTATCGGTTATGAATTGTTGATCTAGGTCAAAACGCGCAAGAAGCGGGTGCTGACCCAAAGAGTTAAGCATACCGGTGACCGAATCCATCCAGGAACTGCTGCTGGTATTAATCGAGTTGTATATTTCAAGAGATTCGCCGACCAGCAAGGCAAGAACTAGCCCGATCGGCAAAATTAAGATGACCAAAACCGCACCAAGGGTGAGACCGGCGCATAGATTGGGACTTTTAAATTTTCGATGCAGCCGTTCGTATAACGGAGCAAAAATTGCGGCCAGTAAAACCGCCCAGAAAAGCGCAAAGAAAAAAGGCTTCAGAATATAACCGAAAAAGAGCGTAATGATTCCCAGCAATAGAAATAGTATCATATTGGGGAAACCGACAAATGGTTTATCAAACATGAGTCGCCTCCTAAGCGATCAAGCATCCTTAAAAAAGCCAATTAGACTTATTTCTTCTATGGTAAAAACGCAACCGCAAGTGCTGTCGGATGAGTATGGATTTCACATGAATCACGCGGTAGCTGTAACGGATATTTTTGCCCAACCGTTCGGGATAAGCCGAAGCCGGAATATTGAGTTTTGCGCTACTTGCAGCCACCTTTCGAAACAGATTGATTTCTTTTCCGACGACACAAGCCCTGCCGTCTTTGACGGCATCCAGCATTGCCGGACCTGATTTCTCGCAGGCTGCATATGTCACGACCTTGCCCATGTGGTACAAGGAATGACCGTCGCTTCCGCCGGTTATCGCCTTTTTGAGATTCACCCCTAAAAGCGCGCACCGTAAATTCCAGCGATGAATATTCCCGGCGTTTATGACTTCTATACCGTCAACGGATTCCAGAAGACGTTCCACTCGGGTCTGTTCAAAATTCAGATTGCAGATACCGGTGTAGGCTACACAGTAGGGATGTGGAAATATCGTAACGGAAGGAAAAAGCTTTGCGCAATACACAATCTCCTCCATGCTCAGCCGAGTTGAGCTCATGATATCAGACCCCAGCAACGGTTTGATGTACTTGGAATAGAATTTTCTCAAATGCTGGGCTTGGTCAAAATACACCAGAATATGCGTGCCCTCGCGGGAAGTAATTTCTATACCGGGAATACTTGGCACATCCTTGTATTTATTCATCTCCAAAGCACCCCGGATATCATTATGATCCGTGATGGCGATACCGATCCCCAAAGCGCGCGCTCGCGCGGCAATCATCTGCACAGTGTCGCGGCCATCGGTGTAGCGGGTATGAAAATGCATATCGAAAACGGCATGGTCTTTGCGCAAAAGCGCTATATCCGGCTTTTCAAAAAATATTTTGTTGCTCTCCGGCATGAAGGTGTATTTCCTCTTTCATCTTTATCAATTGTAAAAAACTTTTAAAATGTTTAGCACATATCCACGACAATCTCAAACAGGCGGCTGATAACTATTTGCGTGCAAAATCCTAATTGTGATATGGGGAAAAGGTAAAGGAGTCACGCTTGAAAAAAGATTTGACCTTGTTTCTAAAAGCCCTGAATTTTTCCGCAGGAAAGCATTGCCATCAAAGAAGAAAAGACACAGCGGCCTCGCCCTACATCAACCACCCGATAGAAGTTGCCAACCTTTTATGGACCATCGGTGGGGTTTACGATATGATCACCATCATTGCCGCCATTCTTCACGACACAATTGAAGACACAGACACAACCCCTGAAGAAATCCGCGCCCATTTCGGCGACGAGGTTCTGGGATTGGTGCTGGAGGTAAGTGATGATAAAAGGCTGCCCAAACAGGAAAGAAAACAAAACCAGATAATTCATTCGCCCCATTTGTCACGGCGCGCCAAACATATTAAGTTGGCGGATAAAATATGCAATGTTCGTGACATCGCTTACGCACCGCCGGATCATTGGCCGCCGCGAAGAAGGATGGAATACCTGCAATGGGCACAGGAAGTGATTAACGGCCTGAGAGGCGCCAACAAAAAACTGGAACAACACTTTGATGACACGCTGAATTCAGCCATACAGAAGATTAACGAGGAAAATATCGACGCTCAATAAACAACTATTTAAACACCATGTCCGTAACTTTATAGTTAAATTCGTACAAAAACAATTTCTTCTTTTAATAAGCAAATCCAAAATCTTAACCGTCACCGTTAAAATTATAATTGACAACAGTCCAATTATGGATAAGTTACGAAAAAGATTGATGCCGAAAAGGCATCGCCGGAAGGAGACTATAAAATGCTGACAGTTACAGACAAGGCCATGGAGGTCATTAAGGATTTTCTCAAGGATAAAAATGGTGATGCAGCCATCCGTATCACCATGTCGATTGGTTGATCCGGGCCCTCTTTGGGCATGGCTCTGGACGAGCCTAGGAATGAAGACGAAGTGGTTGATGAAAAAGGAACAAAATTTGTCATTGAAAAAGACCTTTTTAGTCAGGCAAAACCGATTAACATTGATTTTATTACAACCCCCGGGGGAGCAGGTTTTAAGTTAACGTCAAACCTCTCTGCGGCGGGTGGCGATTGCGGATCTTGCAGCTGTTGAAAACTCTCGGGGGAGAATCTTCTCCCCCATTTTTTTTGCATGATGATTGAAAGCGACCAAATTACAGAAAAGCTCGATGAAGCCGACGATCTGCTGAAGCAAGGAAAATACGGTGAAGCCATCACCTGTCTGGAGAATCTTCATAAAATTTATCCCCAGGAAGAATCGGTACTGCTGCGTCTAGCCTGGGCATCCTGGGACAAGGGAAATAAAGAACATTCCATTGAATACTGGGAAATCCTGGTGGATCGTGAGCTCCAACGCAACGTCTTTACCGGCTTTGCGTATGATGAACTGGTGCGGATTTACAAACAGGAAGCTGAAATCGGAAAACTGGTTGCACTTTGCGAAAAAGCCGTACTCGTTCAGCCGCAGGATGTCGGATTGCTGGAAGAATTGGGGAAAGCTTATCTTCTGTCCGGCCAAAGCGAAAAAGCCTGCGATGTCTTTAAAAAACTTACTTCGCTGGAGGCGGATAATCCTGTTTTTTACTGCCGACTGGGTGAAGCCCTTCTGGCCGCCGGGGAAGCCGATGCGTGCGAAGAAGCCTATCGGCAGGCAGGCCTTATTGATCCTGACGAAGCAGACCGCTACCTTTTTCAGGCAGCTGATTTATACCGGAGGGGAGGCCATTTCGAAGCGGCCAAAAGACTGCTGAAAAAGTGCCTGGAAATTGCCCCATCCAATAGCTTTTACTATTGCTCCCTAGGAGATGTCCTGGTCGCTCTGAAGCAGCCGGAAGACGCATTCATCGAATACGAAAAGGCCTGCCGATGTAATTACTCGCATACAGCAGCCTATTATAATCGTCTGGGAAATTCCCTGATGAAAGCGGGATTGTTTGCAGATGCGGTCAAAGCGTTTGAAGCCGCTCTTTCCTTTGACGTATTAACGCCCTGCCGTCGAAATCTTGAGCAGGCCTATCAAGCCTCCGATCCTTCCTCATTTCATTCCAGAAACACATAGAGGCGTATCGCATAACGTAGGAGCACACCACCAATATCAAGTAGGGAAAAGATCTTGTGACCTCGCATGCCCTATTTCATGCTTGTACCCTTCTTACTTACGGATTTTTTCTTTGAAGAGCCGGTAGAAATCTTCATGTTCCGCCATTGCCTGGCTCAATATTTTGTCCACTCCGCCAATGTCACGCTTGTTAATCACTAAATTAACGCTTTTATTATAGGCATGCAGATAATCCATGGTGGCCAGCGTTTGGCTGACTAAAACGACATAACTCTTCCTGCGAATATCCATATCCAGATCTTCCAAATAACGCAGGACGTTATTGGTTTCCCATTCCCCGGCATCAAAATTCTCGTCAATAAAAATGACATTAAAAACATGAAAACCGATTTGCTTAAAAGCTTCTTTATCTGATGCAGGTGTAACCGTTAAAAATCCCATTTTTTTTAACTCGCCTTCAACCATATCCCGAATAACAGAATCCTGTTCACAGATCATGGCGGTTTGACTGTCCGGCCTAATATAACCAAAAGGCCTTTCTGAATAGTCAATCCTGTCAGCCGCCGTCATCCCAACTGGTTTTCCTTCAGTCATTTAAGTCTCCTTATTTTCGTTTTGAAGAAAGGCTTGGCTTCTGGCCCGAAAACTTATCATTTTCTTTGCCGTACGAACGATCAACCTCAAGCTTAGTGAGATCACTTGTCTTTTCACCCCGGGCGCTTTTGATGGCATCGATGCCACGGCCAACATTGGCGCGATTCGTCGCATAGGCCTTGGCCGTCTCCTCGGTGATCAGACCTTTATCATAGAGGTCAACGATACAGTTATCAAAGGTGATCATCCCGAATGCCTTGCCCTGCTGAATAATGTCCTGAAACGTTTTGCCCTCCGCCTCGCCGTGTAAAATAACGTCCTTGACTCTCATAGACGTGGACAGGGCTTCAAACGCGGCAACCCGGCCGCCGCCGACTTTCGGAAGCAGTCGCTGACAGATAATCCAGCGCAGCGCATCCGACAGTCTCGTCCGAACCTGATTTTCCTCATCAACGGGAAACATACCCAGAATACGATTAAGAGTCTGACCGGCATCGGCCGTATGCAGTGTGCTCAAAACGAGATGCCCTGTTTCTGCTGCGCTTAATGCAATCTCAACGGATTCTCGGTCGCGCATCTCGCCCACCAGGATGACTTTGGGCGCCTGACGCAACGCCGCCCGCAAACCATTGGCAAATGAATTAAAGTCTTTACCAAGTTCCCGCTGATTGACCGTCGCCCTTTTCTGCGTGTGTGTGTATTCGATAGGATCTTCCAACGTTACAATGTGCACCGGATTTTTTTCATTGATGTCATTGATCACTGCGGCAAGGGACGTCGTTTTACCGGACCCCGTTGCGCCTGTGACCAGAACAATGCCGTTTTTCTCACGAGCTACCCGGAGGTAAGCCTCCGGCAGCCCCAGCTCGGCAAACGTGGGAATCGGCGTTTCGAGTTTCCTCAAAACAATAGAATACTGACCACGCTGCGAAAAAATATTCACACGGAAACGCGCAACACCCGGTATTGCGTAAGATAAGTCGCAGGACCCCTCGTCAATCAAAGCATTCATCAGCCGGTGATCCTGATTAACCAGATTCAGGGCAAATATTTCCGTCTGAAACGGTGTCAGTTTCTCAAAGGGAGGTTCGAGTTCAACCGGCACCAGGATGCCGGACGCCTCCACTTGAAAAGGTTTATCCACAGTTAGGATAACATCGGAAATATTGGTATTGGATTCCAGCATTTTGGTCAGGAGATAATCGATTTCCGGTTTTCTCATAAAGTATCCTCTCTAGGCCTCGGTAAAATCTGTCGGTGGATATTTTAAAAGCGGACGGAATCTGACCTTGTCGTTCGCCTTCAGATACGCGTCTTCGCCGCTGATCCAACCCCTGTTGTAAAGATCCATAATGCCGTCATCCAGAAGCTGCATGCCATATTTTTTACCGGTTTGCATCATCGACGGAATCTGATAAGTTTTCTGCTCGCGAATCAGGTTGCGCACCGCCGCATTGGCAATGAGAATCTCCAATGCGACGCAGCGCGTCTTAATGTCGATTCTCTTGAAAATAACCTGAGAGATAACCGCGCGCAGACTGTCGGCCAGCGTGGAACGAATCTGTAATTGCTCCGCCTCGGGAAAAACTTCAATCACACGGTCCACCGTTTTTGCAGCGCTTGTGGTATGCAGCGTAGCAAAAACCAGATGACCGGTAGAGGCCGCTTCCACCGCGAGCGAGATCGTTTCCAAATCGCGCATTTCGCCCACCATGATGATGTCCGGGTCTTCACGCAGCGCGCCGCGTAAAGCTGCTGCAAAGCTTTTAGTGTGTATGCCGACTTCACGATGATTAATAATGCAACTCTGGCTTTTGTGGACAAATTCAATCGGATCTTCGATGGTGACAATATGATCTTTGCGCAGACGGTTTGCTTCATCGATAATGGCCGCAAGCGTCGTCGATTTGCCACTGCCGGTTGGTCCGGTCACCAGTACTAAACCCCGCGGAAGCATCGCCAGTTTGGCCACAACTGAAGGCATGCCCAGTTCTGTGCATGTGGCAATTTTGTTGGGAATCTCACGAAACACGGCGGCAATGCCGTATTTCTGCCGGAAGTAGTTGGCACGGTATCGCGCGAGTTTTGGAACTTCATAGGCGAAATCAACATCGCCAGTTTCTTCAAACTGCTTGATTTTATGTTCCGGCGTTATTTCATAAAGAAGAACTTTTAAGGCCTCATCATTCAGGACATCATACTTGACCCGTTCGATCTCGCCGCGAATGCGAATAGCAGGTTGTTGGCCGGACACAAGATGAAGGTCGGATGCTTTATGGTCATGCATTAACTGGAAAAAAGCGTCGATTTCTGCCATGGATATCTCCCGTGTATTTTATTATTGTCTAAAAAAACGGCTGCGTCGCAAAGATTTCTATCTCGAACAGTCAATCAATCGTACCCTTAAAATCCGATGGCCTCCGATGCCGGTGCGAGTATAGGGAAAACGGATCTATTTTGTCAAGACAAGATTGGACTGGAATGGGGCTTGTTTTTCAATGTAGCCCCTCTTTCGCCAACTAATTCTTGACACTTGGATAAACTATAATATATGCTCGCCACGTTTTTCTTAAGGGTGGGGATGTAGCTCAGCTGGGAGAGCGCGGCGTTCGCAACGCCGAGGCCAGGAGTTCGATCCTCCTCATCTCCACCATACAACCAGTAATCAATTAGTTAAGACTAATGAGGGGGTCAAAGTCGGGGGTCAAGTTTTTGACCTTTATACGGCCATCCAGATTGGTTATTTCCCTTTAGCTGCAAAATAATTTCCCCTTCCCTCACAGTCACCTCAACAACAGACCACCCTTCCTATTTAGCAGACAAATATAGTTTGTCCTCATACAAACTCTTTTGCTTTTGTGTTAACATATTTCCCTGCGGAGCATAGCGGCACACAAAAATATCACGATCTCCAGAGGTAGCTTTTGCACATCCGACTTCAGTTGTGTTGCGCCAGATGATCTGTGTGTAGTGCCCAACGTCCGACCAGTCTCCTGACATACTGACATGGGGGAATACTCCGCTTTTAAAATATCTCTTCTCACTTACCCAGTGCTCCACTTTTTGGGCATCTGAAAATCTTTCTGTTTTTCCCATCCACAGGTTTTCACCTTCACCTAAAACTTTACTATGACGTAGTTGCCCTGACTGTGCTAAGTGATTTGCCCATTGCATAGCATGGACTGCCAGTCTTTCTGACCACGCTAGGGGAGGAATTCCCTGTTCTGCCCTGTGTTTGTTATGGACTGCTAGCACTTCCTCCACCATCACGTCATTAGTGTTTTCCTTTTCGCTAATATTCTCGTCTGAAAAAAAAGCAAAGGCAAGAGTAGGCATAAGAATTATAAGTGACAAGGCAACTATAATATTTCTCATGTCCATTCTCCTTTGCAACAACATATAGCAAGTAACATGCCCGATGCGAATTCACGCTAGGCTTCAGACCCAATTATATCGCTTTGTTTTTAATTATTGGATACTTAGCTTTTTATAGATGCAGATTACATGATGTCTCACTCTCCTTCTCATTGTCCGTGATTCTCACCGTCCATCCGTAAATTTGAACTGAGATGTTCATTAAAGTGACGATGGCAACTGGACAATGAAATTCTTCCGGAATAAAGACCAAGTGTTCACACTTGAAACGGCTAAACCAAAGTATCCACCGATTGTCCCACAGACGGAGTTGCGCATTGCGGGAGTAATTACAGCGGTCGTGAGTACCACGGGTGATGGCATGGGGC